>DRMA01000061.1 GCA_011375245.1 Thiothrix sp.
TCGTTACGATATCCCCACCATCTCCTGCATGCCTACCTGGTAACGAAAACAATAACGCCACAATCGCACTACTTTCACCTTGCTCTGCTTTTTTGCGCAACCAATCTACTAATAAAATACCATTAAAATCATAGCATAGCCCAGCCCTACGCTCCATTGCTGCTGATGACAAATCAATAGAAGGTATTATTTGTTTTAATTGAGCATGTACCTGATTCTTCACCTCATTACGCACCTCTGTCACCTGTGGCGAGGGTGAACCATGATCAACTAACACAATATTTTTAAGAGGTAATGAGGCTTTTATTGCCGTTTGTTGGATATGGTCATAAATAATATCCACCAAACACTTATTCCCTTCTGGCAAAGGGTACAACACATCAGCCAACGTAAGCGTAAAACAACCAAAGTCTTGTTCTAGTAAAGCTTGTTGTTCAGGAATAAAAGCGCTCAATGCACGACTATGCCCGAAAAACAGTGGCAAAACCCTAAAATGTCTTTCACCTGCTGTAAGTTTTTGTCGTAAAAAATCAGTAAAAACAGCCGCTCTAATTCCCTCTAATGCTTCCTTAGGAATTCTTCCCGCATGTTGTAGTGAAACAGGATAAACATGCTTACCGCTACATTCACTGAGTTGTTGAGCTATACGACGTAATTGCAAGGTTGCAGCCGCTTTAATAGATCCATTATCAACCAGTAAAAAAGTAGTCATGATCTTGCTCCAATACACGTTTAATAGCATGACGAAGTTGCTTATCTAGCGCTTTTTTACCGCTTAAGCGCAATGTTTTTACCACGGTAACAATAGGTAACTCATCTATTACACGTTGCTGTAACAGTTGTTGTTGCTGCTTTGACAGTATTGCTAAATAGACGGTTTGTACACTTGGTAAACGTAATAACTTACGAATCGCATACAAACAAAATGCATAGCCACGATACCCATAAGCAAACGAATGTAAATCTGCTTTATCTAACGTTGACAAAGAATTATCCTCTTCATTTGCTTCATCAATATGTGGTGGTCTCTCCAACAACAAAGCTTCAATAATCGCTTGTTCAACATCTTGCAAAGCCTCTGTTAATAATACAGGAAAATGCCGATAAAACTGTTGTTGTGCGATTGCGAACAATAGCCTACCTTTATTCGATAAGGGTTTAAGCATAATCACTGAATGGCAACCACTACTGGCATCTCGCTTCAAGCCCATATGCACTGCTTTAAAGCCTTGTTTATGCCAAAACGACAGCATCATATCTGTAGCAGCAAAGCTTGTTGATAAATAATCAACCGCATCTTTTTGGCTAATCTGGTTAGCTTGGTTAGTAGAGGCAACTATTTCCTGCTCAATCCTCTCTAACAATTGAGAAGCAATACCACGCTGTTGCAAATCTGGATGCACCACAATACGCATCACCCGCTGGGTTATTAGCAATGGCGCATCAGCAAGCCCCGCATGAAATGCTAAAGATTGTGCAACTAAATGCCCTTGAGGTCGCCGTTTTCCATAATAAATAGCATGTGCTAACTCTCTATCAAACCCACCTTCTTTAACCATCAAACACGTAGCAATCACGGTTTTTTGCCAAAATACCGCATAAATAACCACATTTTTACCGTCCAGTAAATGGCGTAAATCGGTTGGACGGGTTTGATAATGTGCAAGTACCAATAAGCCAAATAACGTATCAAGCAACGCTGGATTTGCTAACAAATCATCACGGTTTATACGCTGAATAATACAGTCATCAAGCCTAAATGTTTTTATCGCTGACGGTATTAGATGACTATTGTTCGCAGTATCAGTATTAGTATTAGTATCAATAGAACCTAATAACAAACTCCGAAAAACAAAGCATTCTAAAGGATCATAGGCTTGATAACGAATGGCTTGCTGCAAATATATTATTTGCCACTGTGAGCAATACTGATCAAGCACCTGTTGAAAGCGCAAGGCAAACCCTCGCCCTGTTCCTTCATAACCCTGTACTGTTGTCGCAAAAATAATACGTGGATAATGCTTAAGATAACCAGCCAGCAATGTCGCAGGAATAGCAGCAGCTTCATCAATCAACACTAAATCAGCTACAGGTAATTTTTGTAGCGCAACATCAGGTGCCATAAAATCTAAATGAGCATGAGTATACTCATCATTGCAAGCCAGTCGAGCATGATGAAACAACACATCAACTGTTTTCAACGTTGGGGCAATGACCAAAATAGCGAATTTACCTTGTGCTAATTGCAACAATTCTGCCACAGCCATACCCAATGCAGCTGATTTACCACGACCACGATCAGCTGCCACAACTAATACCGCAGGTAATTCACTCAGGGCAGTCTGTTTTATTGCGCTAATAACCCGTTGTTGCTCATCATTGGGGGTAGGTAAGAAATTTTGCTCACTTAACTTACTCGGCTTAATAACAATATCTGGAATAAGCGCTACATCAGCAAAGGTAACCTTTTCAATAAAAGTAGCTTGCCTTATGTGCGCAACAAAATACTGAATAAAACGTCCTGATACATCAGCACGACTATACGGCCAACTCGTTATACGCTGAGTAAAGGGATCATCCATCTGATGCCATATTGCCAATGCTGGACATAATAAAATAAGCACACCACCTGCTTTTATCGTCCCTGTTAGAGCAGCAAACGCATCAGGATTAAAGCCACTAAATGCATCAAAAACAACCACATCATGCTCACGACCAAGCACTTGGTCAATGGTATGCGTTATTGTTCCTGTTAAGACATGTAACGATAAATCTGCTTGCGTAAACCAGAGCAGCTGCTGTGCAGGAAGGTGATTTACTAACGATTTAACAACCATAAAGCGCTGTGCTTTTTCACCTGACAGTACAATGAAGCGTCTTTTTTCCATGCATTTCATCATTGTTTCTGTATGGTTCTTCGGTTACGCTCAAAGTGCTAATTCTCTATTAAATTAGACAATAACTTATTTATCATCTGTTTGGCTTCTTAGGAAAGAAGGGATATCTAAATAGCCAGCACCACTATTACCTTGGTTACCTTGATTGCCTTGGTTATTACCCTCATAACCTCTATTGCCAGCAGGTGCTGCTTCACTTCCTCTTACTTTTTGCGGTACATCAACTGATACGGAACGAAGATGTGCGCGTTGTCCAGCCACAGGTTTTTTAACCTTCTCTTCTTTAACACTATCAAGCCCTGTTGCAACTAGCGTAACGCGAATTTCATCACTTATTTCAGGATCAACAACATTACCCACCACAACAATGGCATCATCAGAAGCAAAATGGCGAATAACTTCACCCACCTCTTCAAACTCATGAATCCCCATATCCATACCACCTGTAATATTGACCAATATTCCCTGCGCACCTTTTAGATCAATATCATCCAGCAAAGGACTAGAAACCGCAGCTTGTGCAGCCTCAGTAGCGCGTTCGCTACCACTAGCAACTCCTGTCCCCATCATCGAAACACCCATGCCGCTCATCACTGCTTTCACATCCGCAAAATCAACATTGATTAAACCAGAATTCGTAATTAGATCAGAAATACCCTGAACCGCACTCAATAACACATCATTCGCTGCTTTAAAGGCATCCAATAAGGTAATATTTTTATCCAAAGAGGTTAATAATTTTGCATTAGGAATCGTAATTAACGAGTCAACATGTTTGCATAACTCAATAATGCCGTCTTCAGCCAAACGCATCCGTTTTGCTCCTTCAAAAGGGAAAGGTTTGGTGACAACTGCAACCGTTAATATATCAAGCTCTCGTGCTATTTGTGCAACCACAGGTGCAGCACCTGTACCTGTTCCACCACCCATTCCAGCAGTAATAAAGAGCATGTCGGTTCCCATCAATAAATCTCTGATGGTTTCACGATCTTCTAAGGCTGATTCACGTCCTACTTCTGGATTAGCACCTGCGCCTAACCCCTTGGTTAACGCACTACCCAATTGCAATGCAATTTCAACACCTGTTCCTTGTAATGCTTGTGCATCCGTATTAGCACAAAGAAACTCAATCCCTTCAATGCCTGATTCGATCATATTTCTGACCGCATTTCCACCACCACCACCAAGACCAATAACCTTGATATTGGCAGAAGTAGATCCATCTGTATCCATTAATTCAAACATAACTTTCTCCAACAAAAAACAAAAGGGGATATTTTTTAACGATTATATTTATTTCTTTTATAAGGTTAAAACCAACATCTTTCAGACGATCAGCTTTAGCTACGAAATTAAGTGGTTGTTTTAAAGAAAACCGTTTCGATACAGAAAGCAGACTAAATGTCTCTTTCCATTCTCTATTACTTTACACCCAGCGCCGCTATAGACAACATCATACGATAATCGTTTATTCATTTTTTTATGCTTGTGATGCATCGGGTTTCAATATGAGTCTTTCAAATATAAAACTACCAAATGGAATACAGGCAGCTACAGCACCTACAAGTAACTTTAACACTGTAAGGTTTTTGTCAACAAAAGCTAACCCCAACACACTCAAATAAAGCATAAACGCAATGCCATGAACAGGCCCTATTACCGATACAGCTATTGGTATATCCAACTTATATTTCAACGGCATTGCAACCAAAAGTAATAACAATAATGTTGTTCCTTCAATAAGAGCAAATGCACGAATTTTTGATAGTTCCATTGTTATTCCTTTGACTATTTTTATTCACGAGTATCTTACGCGAATTTATGAGTAAATTGAAAACTTGTTGTTCAATAATACGGTTAAGGACAAAGTCGCTCTACAAAATATAGAGTATTTTTTTAACACACTTTATTTTTTTAATTAAGCTAAATCCATCTCAAATGGACTTTTAGATCATGCACTGCATGTGTTTATTTTCTGTGCGAGTGTACTAAAAGTACTGTACTAAAGTGTATAGTTTTCACTAGTCGTTGATATACTCAATCAATAAAAATAATAATAACTATAGATTAAAATTATATTAAAGCTTAATATATAATCACAATATGTAAAAAACTGAAGGGCTACCCATGAAAAAAATATACAAACAATACCTATCCATCCCAGCCATAACCCTAAGTCTACTTGCTCCTTTGCAAGCGAATACCGAAAATACCGTTGATGTTCTCGCTATTTATAGTGATGGTGCCAATAATAAATACAATGGTGATGCTGAATCACGCATCCGTCATTTAATATCTGTTACCAATAATATTTATAAAGACAGTAACGTTGATATTCAACTCAATCTTGTCCATATGCAGCAATATGATATGGATGACAGTGCTAGAAGCAACACCATTCTTGGACAAATTCGCCGCGATCAAACCATTCAAGCATTACGTGATGAGCATGGTGCTGATGAAGTTGTTATCTACCGTCCTTATGCAGGTGATGGTGCATGTGGGGTTGCTTACCGTACAGGTGCGAAAGCAAGCCATCAAGCCTATGCTTATGCCCATGTCAGTATTAACTGTGGCGACTATGTAACCGCTCATGAAGTGGGGCATAATATGGGCTTAGGTCATTCTGCTGCTCAAAACTCCAGTGGTGCTTATCCTTATGGCAGAGGCTATGGTGTTAATGGCGAATTTACCACCGTGATGGCTTACAGCAGTGCATACAATACGCGCAAAAAAATCTACCAACATTCTGATCCTGATGCATTATGCGCGGGTCTTAAATGTGGTGCTGAGCCTAGCACAGAAGGAGAAGCCCATGCCGTACTCGCATTAAATAATGCCGCAAGTACGATTGCAGCCTTCAGAGATTCAAAGGGAGGCAGCGGAGATGATGGTAATGATAGTGGTGATGATGGCTCAACCGACACGCCTTCAGAAAACCTTATTGTCAATGGTGATAACACAGGTGTTTTTGCTGATACATGGAAAGTAATCCGTAATGGAGGTGATGGTTGGTATCATAATGGGGTTTCTTTTGGTAATTGGAGTACGGGTCACTTTGGTACCTCTTATCGCTGGAATGCAAAACGTCAGGAAATTGATCTTTGGGCAAAAGGTTACGACAAAGCCTTCCTTGATAGTGTCAAACCTGAAATCAAAGTTTCAGAAGAGTTTTCTAAAACCTATTGTGGTAATGACCGCTATAAAATGACCGTAAAACTACTCAACTCAAAGAGAAAGCTTATCAAGAAATGGACAACAGGAACAAAACGCATTCCTGGTGCCTGTGATTGGAGCAGTAACTGGAAAACCGAAGCCTATACTTTCACCGACTACCCTAACGACCTACGCTATATTGTGTTTAAGGATGCTGGTCAAAGCAAAGAATACTGGCGCGGTTACTATGGTACAAAAATGAGAAATGCATCGGTACAATTGCTTAAAACACCTAAGTAATAGTTTTCACGTTAAAATAGCAAATGCTGCATTCCAAAATTCATTAGGGAATTCGAGGGAATGCAGCCTTTTTAAGTTAAATCAGACAATAGGTTTCCTCTTGAAAAAAAAACACCTCTTATTACTCACTGTTATAGTAGTTGCTATTGGACTATTTGCTTTCAATTTTAAATCAAAACCCCCCATACCTAATGAAAAACCGCCATCATTAGCCGTGCTAAACGAGGCAATCCCCGATGAAACACTTACATCAAAGCAAAAACAACCAACACTCCCTACTGAACCTGTCAAAAATGAGCAACCTTCTACCAATAAACCTAAGCCTGTTAGAGAAATAATCTCAATAGACAATAACGAACACCCCTTGCCAGCACAAAATAACCCACTCCCCCCTGCTGGAGAAGAAACACAATCAACAACTATTATTAGCGATCTATGGGAAGACATTGAGCCAGACACACTGTTCGGCGATTTCCCACCTGAAAAAAATGTCAAACCAATCAAAGCCATTCGTCTTAGTGAAGCAGATTTAATTGGCACGCTAAAAGAAGGTGACCTTGTTAAATTACCTATCATTGAAGGTGAAGAATATACGGCAACCATCACCGAAAGCAAAAACTTTGCCAATGGCAGCTCAAGTGTTACAGGTAGTTATGAGCTCAATGGAGAAAAGCATACTGTCACCTTAACTCAAGGCGTTAAAACGAGCTTTGGTACTTTTTCAACTCCTAATGGTACATATCAAATTAGCTTGCTTGGTGATAAAGGTTATATCTATTCATCCGATGACTTGGATGCACAACGTATTGATACTAATAAACCTGATACGTTAATTCCGCCCGAAGAATAAGCACAAAACGCGCAAAAGTGTTATTAGCATTGCTCCCACGGTAAACCTGCAAATCGCCAACCATTAATTGAACTACGTTGGTGATGTTCATCAAGTTTACCTTCAAAGCCCTCATCAATATGGAAGACACTGGTTAAACCGGCACTAAGCAAGGCTCTTCCAGCTTCTTCAGAACGGTTACCACTGCGACAAATAAGAATAACTTTGGCGCAGTGTTTCGTCTTAGAACAAACAATTCCACCAAGAATACGTTTTTTTACTTCAGTGACGAAGTTTGGGTTAATTTCCCAATCTGGCTCATCAACCCAAGGAACGTGTATTGCTCCTGTAGGATGTCCCACAAATAAAAACTCCATGCTAGAGCGAATATCAATCAATACCGCATTGGGTTCCGCTTGGATGATATCCCATGCTTCTTTTGCAGTGATGCCTTGCATTGCTTCCATTTCCATTGTGTCTTCCTTGTTTAAGCGACTATTGTTATGCACTTGATTATAAACAACACACATCAATCATACTATTCATCAATATGAACTTAAGCTTCGTCACTCATAATTATTTCTCAAAATAATGCAATTGTAATGATTATGTTACGTTTCACCTAAATAATTTTCTATAGCTATTCAGTAATGGGCTATTTCAGCATGAGAACTATTGAGACAAAATCAGCATAAATGCCTACCGTGTCTGATATTCCGTCATTTTTCGCCTCACTGCTGATGAGTACAACCATGTCCCAATCACATCCGAATAAGCAATTCCTTGGGCATTCAGCCTAATCGTATCATTATCAATACGAGCAATAGCACACTCTTCAAGTTGTTGTAATTGCGGTAAATCATCCAATACCTCCGTGTTAAACAATTGCTTATAATGATGGCGCGACATACCTTCACATTGCAATAATGATAATAAGGTATAACGCCGCTTTTGTTCCTCTTCATTTAATACTATCCCATAATGTGCTTGTGATAATGCTTGCGTATCAAGTTGGTTATACTGTTGAATAATATCTAATACGCCTTGGCGTTTAACCGCATAGTCAAAAGAATAATGCATTGCCCGCGTATACGAACGTGCACCACAGCCTAAACCAATCATGCCATCTTCTTGGCAATGGTATTCGCCTTGCTGAGTTATTATTGATGCTTTACGACGAAATAAACGCATAGAAATTTGTTGATAGCCTGCTTTGCCTAACACATCACATGCCGCTAAATACGCATTCATACGTTGATCATCCCAATGTCGTTCACCTTTGCGACCTAGCCCTGTTAAGGGGCGTATATATAAAGGGTAGAGATAAATTTCGTCTGCTTGCCAGTGAATCGCTTGTGCAACGGATTCAAGCCAACTCGTAAGACTTTGTCCCTCACCACCATAGATTAAGTCAATATTGAGAATATCAATATTGGCTTGTTGGATTAAACACAGTGCATGTTCAACATCTTGCTGTTTTTGTGGTCTCCCCATCGCATTAGCTTCGCTGACGATAAAGCTTTCAATGCCAATACTAATACGGTTTACCTGATTTTCGACGAATACATCAAGGCGATCCTCAGTGACAGTAGCGGGAGAAACCTCAATGCCTATTGGCGTGCTTGCTAAATTAATACCTAGCGAATGTTGTGCAATGCTGAATAGGCGTTGCAATTCCACTGTGGTTAAATAGCTAGGTGTACCACCACCAATGGCGAGATTAGTAATATTATAGTTACCTAATGCCTTGTCTATTTGAAGAGCTTGTTGTTCGAGTTGATCAAGATAGCGATTAATAAGGGATTGCTGTGGGTTAGCCGTGGTGAATAAATTACAAAAGCCACATCGCATTTCACAAAAAGGAATATGCATATACAGAAATAGTGCGTCTTTATCTTCTGCTTGCCAAAGTTGCTTAAGTGATTGAGGTTTTTTTAAAGCACGATAGGCGGTTTTATGCGGGTACGAATACAGGTAGTTTAAATAAGGTGAACCTGCGAGTAGAGTGGTTAAATCAGTGCTTGAATCCATTAGGCTTAATTCACAAAAAGAAATGCGCATAGGGTACAGTGAGAACGACTTCATGTGCCACCTTATGCCCATAATAACCGTCTTCACCATAACAGGTACCATGATCTGCACAAAGAATACAAAACGTTGGCGCACGTTGTTTCATTGCGCTGAATAAACGACCTAATTGTGAATCAACATAGGCAAGTGCAGCAATTTGGCTTTCAATACTATCTTGTTTTTCTTCAGTGCTATCGAGATAAAAATAGTTGGGTTGATGCAAGGCGGAAATATTAATAAAACTAAACAGTCGTTGTTCTGCGGGTAATTGTTGTAATGAGGCGAGGGCTATCATCACTTGGTTTTCGGTAGAATCTTTACAAGCGACGCCTGTTGAGGGTTGCCAATGACTTTCAACAAATAGATTGGGGAAAACTGAACCAATGGCATTTTGTTTATTAAAAAAACCAACACCACCAATACATGAGGTGTGATAGCCACGTACAGCAAATGCGTCGATGACATTAGCCTGTTTAAAGAGCCACGTTGTTTCACAAGTAGTTTCACTCCCCATAAACTCGGAGGCAAATAAGCGTGAATGTCTATTTGGATTGATAGGTGTTGGTAAAAACCCAGCAAAAAAGGCATGATGTGCAGGGTAAGTGAATGTCGCGGGGCTGTGGCGCTTCTGCCATTTTTTTTCTACTATATAATTCGCCATATTAGGGGTTAAATTGTGCGATAAAGCAATATTGGCAACATCATAACGTAGTGTATCTAAAACAATAAATAGGATATCATGGTTACCAACAATCTTGTTAAAATTAATAGTATTCATAAAAAAAATTAATTAAATTATTGACTTAGATCAAAAAAATAAGCAGATGCTTAATAAGTAGACTACACTAATAGCTATAGGAGAGCATAATCAATGTTGTTTATTTGTTGAATGATTAACAATAACGCGATAAGCCTTCTATTTTGCTATAACGCGTTTATTTATATAAAAAACACGGAATTTATATTTGAAAAATAAGGTGACCACTATGAAACTATCCACATTACTTGCAATTGCTGCGCTTTTTATCTCTTCCCATGTCTTTGCGCTTGATACTGTTACTGATGCAAAACAACCGAGTGGACAAGACATAGCACTTGTAGAACAAGATGCTGGAACTGGTTTTGTTTGTATTCAATCAGGTAATAGTGACTCCTATATTTGCCAACAAAAAGAGGCTGAAGATACTATTGAAGTGGTAATAAACCATCCTTCTGTTGCGTGCAAAACACGGCAAATTGCACAAAGTATTGCTTCTACTGGAATATCAAAATTATAAAGTCAACTACTCACCCCTAAAGGGGCGAGCTTGCAAAAGTTCAGTTGACTAGGCTTAGTCCTTTGGGACTCCGTTATTCATGTCATGGTACGTCAGGATGTATGCTCAAGTCCTGTCCACTACCGCTGAACTCTAAACAATCCTGCCGAGTAGGGATAGTGAGCCAGTATGACAAGCATGGATAA
>DRMA01000062.1 GCA_011375245.1 Thiothrix sp.
AAGTGATGATTAACAACAACAACATCCGCCTCTTGTGCATCTCTACGGGCATTGGCAACATGGCAATTGGCATAATCATCACACTCTGCCCCTAAACAATTATCAATGGTTGAAGTAACACTACTCCACACCTCTGCATCACTTGGCACATTATTCACTTCGGCAATATCACCTCGAAGTGTCATATCAGACCAATCATCAATACGGTGTAAATAACTCACTGAGCGCCGATCACTAAAAGTTCCATCTTCTAGGGCTTGCTTCATACGGTACAAGCATAGATAATTTGCTCTACCCTTCAACAGTGCTAGTTTTGCACTGGCTTTTAATGCCTTTTTGACAATGGGTAAATCTTTAAAGAAAAGTTGATCTTGGAGTGTTTTTGTTCCCGTAGATACAATAACCTTCCCTCCTGATGCAAGTGCTGGCAATAAATAAGCAAAGGTCTTGCCCACTCCTGTACCTGCTTCTATGACTGCCGTTTGACGTTGTGAAATAGCTTCCCCCACTGCAACAGCCATTTTTTGTTGTTCGGGACGCTCACTAAAATGCGGGATAACCGCCGCTAACGGACCAGAGTTACCTAAAAGTGCTTGCCAGTCTGGAGCTGATCTATGGATGGAATCGCTCATATTGAATCGCTTTTTTCAATGTTTTTATATCGCCTGCTGCTTTACTTGCTTGCTTGATAAGCAACCAGTTTGCTTTCTCTAAAGCACTATCTACAGCAGTATAACGATTAGATTTTTGCGCCATTGTAATACTTGAAGTATATTTTCCTTGCTTATAGTTAATACGTGCTAATTGATGCCATACGTCTGCATTTTTTGGCTCAATACGAATAGCTCTTTCTAGCCGACTTGCACCATCTGCATAACGTGCGGCAACAATGTCAACTTTTGCCCGTAACAATAATGCTTTTACTGCTGATGATGTACCAACGCTTGAAGCGCTTGGGTTATTTCGTTCACTCACCCCTCTCCCTGATTGAGGGATACGATCATAAGGATTGACTCCTGATTCTGCCCGATCAGCAGGTCTTACCATTCCTGTTGGACGAGGACGGGACTGTGGCCGGTGTGGCTGGTTTCGTGCAGGTCGATAAGGTTGTGTTATAGCAGGTGAGTTTCTTCTTACATCAGGTCTTGGCTTAACAACAGGCTTAATTACGGTACGCGATGAACGCTCAACAGGATCACGTCTTTCAGCAACATCAGGTAGTGTAGTTGTACAAGCATTTAACAATGGCATCATACATACCATTAGAAGGGTCTGGAACGGTGTTACTTTAATCATTTAAAATCCTAAGCCTTGCCAAACAGGTGAGTCTGAAGTTGATGAGGGAGCTGGTTGTGAAGGCGCACCACCATTGGACTCCGCAGGTTGTAGTGCAGGTCTGGCAGCGCATTTGCGACGAGTTCGAGGGACAGAGCTACTATCAAAAGGCAACGATATTGCACGACCACAGGCAGGATTGTAAAGCTGTCCTGAGTCTGCATCGACTTTAATCCAGCGAGTTCCTTTAGGACTTCTAGGTTTAAAAGGTTTTGTGGGCAAAACCTTTATCATATCCGCCCAAACCCGTAATGCTCCACTCCCTCCTGTTAAGTTCGTTGGTTTATTATCATCTCGCCCCACCCAAACTGTCACAACATGTTGCCCTGTAAAACCTGCATACCAGCTATCACGTTTGTTATTGGTTGTCCCCGTTTTACCCGCAGAATTTTTCCAAGCGGGAAGCGCACTTGCTAAATACTTTGCAGTACCACGCTTAGTAATTTGATTCATTGCATAAGTAATTTGATACACGGATGTTGGCGATGCCACTTGTTTCACGTTTAATGGATAACGCTTCAATGTCTCTCCATAAGGATCCATCACACTACGGATTGCTTTCAGTCGTGTATACGTGCCACCAGCAGCAAGTGTTTGATACATTTGTTGTACTTCCATAGGTGATAATTCTGATGTTCCTAATAGGATAGAAGGGTAAGCAGGTATCTCAGACTCAATACCTAAATCATGCATCATTTCAATAACATGATCTAACCCTGTTTTAATTCCTATTCTCACTGTTGGCGTATTTCTCGATTGCACTAATGCATCTATAAATAGCACAGCACCTAAATTTCGATGATCATAATTTTGTGGTTTCCAGTACTGCTTTCCAACACGAACAGTTACAGGAGCATCACTAACCCGTGTTGATAAATGAAATTTTCTTGAACGTTCCAATGCAGCAAGATAAACAGCGGGTTTAACCACTGAGCCAATTTGCCGCTTTGCATCAATGGCACGATTGTAACCTGCATAACGCGGATTCGTCCCTCCCACAATAGCTAGAATCTCACCACTATCAACCTGACTAATAACCATTGCACCATTCAATTTTCCTTTGCGAATACGTTGTTTTCTTTCAAGCTTTCTAACTCGCCTTTTAAGAACATTTTCAGCCTCAAGTTGAATAATAGGATCCATTGCCGTAAAAATTATCAAACCTTCATTACGTAAATCTTCTTCCTGATAGTCACGACGAAGTTGTTGCCTAACTAGCTCAAGATAAGCTGGAAAAGGATTAACACTAGAAGGGCGACTTGTAGAAACACCTAAAGGTTCAGCCTTTGCTTTTTCGGCATCAGCAAGACTTAATTTACCTTCACGCGACATAATATCAAGAACAAGATTTCGTCTAATTTTTGCACGATTTGGAAAACGCCGAGGGTTATAATAAGAGGCTCCTTTCGCCATACCAATTAATAGAGCAACCTGCCCATTAGAAAGCTCTTTAAGCGGTCGCTCAAAATAAAACTGCGAAGCCAAACCAAAACCATGCACACCACGCTTGCCATTTTGCCCTAAATAAATTTCGTTTAAATACGCATTCAGTAGCTGATCTTTGCTGTAATGCAACTCAAGTAATATTGACATTGTTGCTTCATTTATTTTTCGCTTATAAGACTGCTCATTCGTAAGAAAATAATTTTTTACTAGTTGTTGTGTCAAAGTACTCCCACCTTGTACTTTTCTTCCTTCTCTCATATTAGCCAACAGTGCTCGCATAATAGAAGTAGGATTAATACCCATATGGTTATAATAATTTTTGTCTTCAACAGCAATTAAGCCCTCCGTTAATAAAGGAGGAACCTCATCAAGTCGCACTAAAACGCGATCTTCATTATGATGTGGATAAAAATTACCAATTAAAATAGGCTCTAGGCGCACCAATGACAAAGGCGTTGCATTATCAACATTAGCGATAGAACTAACACGACCTTTCCTTAACGTCACCCTAATAAGACGCTCTTCTTCCAAATCACTTGCAAACTTAAAACCGCGTGTGTGTATTTCAAACGTCCCTCCTTTTTTAACATAAGTGCCTG
>DRMA01000063.1 GCA_011375245.1 Thiothrix sp.
ACAAACCGTTCCCGGCGTTTCTGAGATTGCCACCATTGGCGGCATGGTCAAACAATACCAAGTCGTCGCTGACCCTGAACATTTACGTGCCTTTAATATTTCCCTCAGCCAATTAAAAAGTGCTATCCAACGTGCTAATCAAGAAGCTGGTGGCTCGGTAATGGAATTGGGCGAAGCCGAATACATGATTACGGCTAAAGGCTATTTATCAGGCGTAGAAGATATTGAAACCATCCCAATCGCCTTAGACAAAAAGACTGGCGCACCCGTTTTACTACGTGACTTAGCCCAAGTGCGTATTGGCCCACAAATGCGCCGTGGGATTGCCGAACTTAATGGTGAAGGTGAAGTGGTTGGCGGTATAGTCGTCATGCGCTATGGTGAAAATGCCTTGGAGGTGATTGAAAAAACCAAACAAAAACTGGAACAACTCAAAGCGGGCTTACCCAAAGGGGTTGAAATTGTGACTACTTATGATCGTTCAAAACTGATTCTCAGTGCAGTAGATAATTTAAGCCATAAACTGCTAGAAGAATTTGCCGTGGTTGCTTTAGTGTGCATTGTTTTCCTCTTTCATTTCCGCTCTGCTTTAGTCGCCATTGTTAGCTTGCCACTTGGTATATTAATGGCATTTATTATCATGCAACAACAAGGCATTAATGCCAATATTATGTCTTTAGGGGGAATTGCAATTGCCATTGGCGCAATGGTCGATGCCGCCATTGTCATGATTGAAAATGCCCATAAACATCTTGAACATTGGGAAGAGGAACATGGCTCAATGCCCACAGGCAAGGCACATTGGCAAGTCATTACTGAAGCAGCAAGTGAAGTAGGCCCTGCTTTATTTTTCTCCTTGTTGATTATCACCTTAAGCTTTATTCCTATTTTTACCCTTGAAGCACAAGAAGGACGCTTATTTTCACCTTTGGCTTTTACCAAAACCTATTCAATGGCCGCTGCGGCTGGTTTAGCAGTCACGCTGATTCCTGTCTTAATGGGCTTTTTTATTCGAGGAAAATTACCCAAAGAAAAAAATAATCCTCTATCAGTTTTCTTAATTCGCCTTTACCGCCCTGCATTAACACTCTGTCTTAAAGCGCCTTGGATAACTATTTTGGCAGCCATTTTTTTAATGCTCTCCTCGCTCATTCCGCTCAATCAACTGGGTTCGGAGTTTATGCCTGAATTAGAAGAAGGCGATTTACTCTATATGCCAACCACTTTACCAGGAATTTCGATTGGCAAAGCACAAGAACTACTTTTGCAAACGGATCGCATTATTAAAAGCTTTCCCGAAGTAGAACGGGTGTTTGGCAAAATAGGTCGCGCAGAAACCGCCACTGACCCTGCACCACTAACAATGCTTGAAACCACCATCTTATTTAAACCAAAATCAGCATGGCGTGAAGGCATGACCTTGGACAAATTAATCAAGGAATTTGATAAGGCCACCAAATTCCCAGGACTCACCAATGCATGGGTACAACCAATAAAAACTCGTATTGACATGTTAGCCACAGGAATCAAAACACCTGTTGGGATTAAAGTCGCAGGACCTGATTTAAAGGTTATTGAACAAATCGGCAAAGACATTGAAGCCGCATTAAAAGACGTTAAAGGTACAGCTTCGGTATTTTCCGAACGTGTTTCAGGCGGACGCTATATTGAAATCACTCCTGATCGTGCCAAAGCCGCGCGTTTTGGCTTAAATATTGATGATATACAGGCCGTGATTAGTAGTGCTGTCGGTGGCGCGAATATTACCCAAACGGTTGAAGGTTTAGAACGTTATCCTGTTAATTTACGCTATCCGCGTCATGTACGTGATGATATTGATAAATTAATGGAGTTACCCTTAATCACTCCCTCAGGCGCACATATTCCTCTCTCTCGCGTAGCCAGTATTCATATCACGGGAGGACCACCAATGATTAAAACCGAAAATGCTCGTCTTAATGGCTGGACATTTGTTGATATTCAAGGGGTTGATCTCGGTTCTTATGTCAGCAATGCACGTGACGTATTACAACAGAAGATTAAACTACCTGCGGGTTACTCGATTAGTTGGGCAGGACAATATGAATACCTATTACGGGTAAAAGATAAATTATCCTTGGTCATTCCAATGACTTTAATGATTATTCTTATTTTACTCTACCTCATCTTTCGTGATTTGACAGCTGCATTGATTGTCATGCTTTCTTTACCATTTGCGCTTGCAGGGGGGGTTTGGTATCTGTGGTTATTGGATTTTAATATGTCAGTAGCCGTCACCGTTGGCTTTATTGCGCTTGCAGGCGTAGCAGCTGAATTTGGGGTCATTATGCTGTTGTATTTACATAATGCCGAAGACGAACAACAAGAAAAAGGCAAACTGACAAAGGTCAGCGATTTAAAAGCGGCCATTATGGAAGGGGCTGTTATGCGTGTTCGTCCTAAAGCGATGACAGTTGCAGTGATTATTGCAGGATTAGTACCCATTATGTTGGGCGATGGTACTGGGTCGGATGTGATGCGACGCATTGCTGCCCCCATGATTGGTGGCATGGTGACCGCTCCTTTGCTGTCATTATTTGTTATTCCCGCTATTTATTTACTATGGCGAAAACGCTATCTAACAACACCGATTATTGAGAGATAAAATAGAGATAAAGTAATGAATAAACCTATTATAGTAATGACACTCTTAATGATGAGTAGCAGTGTTGTTATCCTGAATCACCCTGCTTATGCTGCAACCTCACTCGCACAATTAATCACTATCGCTATCCAACAAAACCCAGCATTAAAAGCAAAAAAACTGGCATGGCAAAGTAGCATTCAACAATACCCGCAAGCCGTTGCCTTAAGTGACCCGAGTTTAACCTATAACGAAGCCATTAACCCGATTGAAACTCGTTTAGGCCCCCAAGAACGCAATCTGACCCTACAGCAACAACTTCCCTATCCTGGTAAACGTGGATTAAGAGGTGAGATCGTCAAAAAAGACATTGCTGCGGCTAAAATTCGCTATGAACAAGCCAGTCGCAATCTCGTCGTGAGCGTAAAAAAAGCATTTTATGAAGCGGCTTATTTGCAACAGGCGATTAGCCTCAGCGAACAAAATAAGACGATACTAGAAAAAATTAGCCAAGTCGCAAATACCCGCTATGCCAGCAATAGCAGTACCTTAAACGATGTTGCCAAAGCACAAAGTCAATATGGACAAGTAAGCTATGATTTGCAACTATTGCGAGAACTGCTATCAACAGAAAAAACCCGCATCAATACATTATTAAATCGTAAACCAGAACATGCTTTTACTGTGCAACAGATACGTGCAGCAAAAAAATTCAACCAACCATTAGCCCGTTTATATAAATATGCCGAAGCTAATGAAGAACTAAAAATAGCCGAATTAGTCATTAAAAAAAGCGCCATTAAAAAAGAGTTGGCAGGTTATGCTAGTCTGCCTGACTTTAAATTAGGCGTACAATACTCCCAAATTGGTGAGTCTGAAACAACAGGTTTAGCCCGCAGTGGTGAAGATGCAATAGCAGTGAGTTTTGGCGTTACTATCCCACTCAACCATGACAAAAATAAAGCGATAAAACATCAAGCTCACTTAGAACGTCTGCAAGCGATTGAAAAAAAGAAAAGCCTAATTAATGAACTGCACAATAATGTAAAAGGTGTCTTTTTTAAAATCACCAATAGCCAACGGCTCGTCACACTGTACCAACAAAATCTACTCCCTCAAGCACAACACGCGAAACAAATTGCCGAAACTGAATATCGGCAAAACAAAGGCTCTATTACTCGCTATTTATCAACCCAAGCAACATGGCTTAATTTTCAATTAGCCTATCAACGTGCTACGGCTGATTTTTGGAAAAATTTGGCAGAAATGGAAAAATTAACGGGGAGAAAGCTATGAGACAGCTAATAAAACGAGATGCAAAACAAGCCATAGAAAAACACCTACTACTCCGTGTCAGTGTATTTACAGTCTTCAGTTTTTTTATGAGTGGCTGTAGTCAACATCAAGAAATGCAACGCTTACAACAAGATTATCACGCTTATACATCTTCATCTTATGTCCAAGATAACGTAAAACCAACTTCTAACAATCCTGTGTCTACAGCACAG
>DRMA01000064.1 GCA_011375245.1 Thiothrix sp.
GCTTCAGTAGAACCGTGGATGAAAGCGGAAACAGCAATTGCTTCGACGAAAGAACGTCTACAGTCGAAAGCGGAGCGTAAAAAACTTGATGGTCTATACGAATGTATCTTGTGTGCCTGTTGTTCAACCAGTTGTCCTAGTTATTGGTGGAATAGTGATCGTTATTTAGGGCCAGCAACGTTGCTTAATGCACATCGTTGGATTTGTGATTCTCGTGATGAAGCAGCAGGAGAGCGTTTAGATGAACTAGAAGATCCGTTTAAATTGTATCGGTGTCATACGATTATGAATTGTACAGATACATGCCCTAAAGGATTGAATCCTGCGAAAGCAATTACAGAAATAAAGCAGTTGATGATTAAGCGTAAGTTATAGGTATTGCTAAGCTGATGAATGAATGTGATGAGTTATCTAAACTACGTTGGCAATGTCGCAGAGGGCTTAAAGAGCTTGATGTCATGCTTGTTAGCTACCTTAAGCATTATTATGTTCAAGCAGCTGAGGATGAAAGGCAGCAGTTTAAAGCGCTTTTATTGCTAGAAGATCCTGTTCTTGCGCTATTGTTGCTGAGTGAAAAAAAAGGGCTGAATTATACGCAAGATTGCTTACTGAAAAAGCTGCGTGTGGTACGTCAGAGATTTGAATTCTGATCTTTCCAGTTATGAGCTGGAAGCATTCTGAAGTAGCTGAATCATTGAAAAAAGAAGCCAAGGATGTCAAGAATGAAACAGGTAGTGCTGCTGATAGTACTACTTATGCTAACGTACCTGTATTTTATTACATGCTAGCATGGTGGATGTGGAGAGACTTGAACTCTCAGCCGCCCGATTAAAAGTCGGGTATTCTACCGATTGAATTACACATCCTATTTTATTTTTCTGATGTTTCTATTAATTTATTATATTTAATTAAATAGTAAATATTTTATACATGATTTAATAATTTATTTTTTTACAATAGTATTTTCGTATAAAAATGTTTTTCTTATTAATTGCTGTTTACTGTTATGTTTTTTTTATAAGTTTTCATTAATTTTTCCTTGGCTAAAAGACAGTTGTAAAAAAATAAAATAAAAATGGTGGATATGGAGAGACTCGAACTCTCAGCCGCCCGATTAAAAGTCGGGTATTCTACCGATTGAATTACATATCCAAATAATGGCTGCCAGCCTGAGGATCGAACTCAGCTCACACAGATTAACAGTCTGGCTGCACGCCGTTGTGCATTACTGGCAATAGCTTTTTCAATAACATAAGTAATTAAATTAAATAAAAATTATTTGTTTTTAGAGGTTAGAGCTCTCTTAATCTGATTAAAAGTCAGGCATTCTACCTGTTGAATTACCTCTTGCTTATCTGTTTTTAGGCATAAAAAAAGCCGCGTTTTGAGACGCGGCTTTTAGTTTGATGAGTTATTCTCTACTAAGTTACACGCGTCAATAAACCTCGCTCTTATTTGAAGCTAGTTTATTATTTATGTGTTTTATAGTAATAGTATTCATGGGGTGATTATAATCATTGAGATAGTAATAAGTCAATATCTATTTTCTAAATCTATTTTTTAATTACTTTCTTTTTTTGCAATAGTAATTAATACCATGATTAGAATAATTAACGCAAAGGTAACAATTCCTAGAATAATAAAGGCTTCTTGCCATAATTTATGTAAGTATTTTTTTTCAAAGTCAGTATTAGGCAGGTTAATTAAACGCCAATCGGAATTAGGTATGTTTTCACTGGCTCGAATAAGGCTTAATTCTTCTTTATTTAAGTGGTGTTCACGTGTGAGTTTGTCTCTTGCGCCTTTTGAGGTGACCTCAATTAACGCAGGTTCAGATTTTTTGACGAGCATTAATTGTTGCCCAGGAATTTCATGGGTTTTTAGGCTATCAGCGATTTCTTGTAAGTGAAAACTGATGAAAAATATATTCATCCCTACACCGTTAGGGGTTGTTGGTATAGGGATCATGATGTCATAGTGATAATGCTCATGTTTTGGATGAATAAAGACATTATTTTGTAAGCTACGACGGCTCTTTTGTACTAAATGGGCAAAATTACTGAGATCTCGTTGACAGATGTCACCAACGAGTGAGTCAATATCAAACAATAAGGGGATGCCTTTTGCGTCTGATAGTGTGTAGGTGAAAAAATCAGGAAAACGATTTTGTAGGCGTTTTTTTATATCATTGGCAATATTTTCATTGTTTGGTTGTTGAGTGAGCTGGATAAGCAATGGTGAATGTTCGTTAAGAAACAAGCGTATATGACGCTGTTTATTTTGTAGCTGTAAACTGATTGCATAAGCAGCACCATGAACAGTGGTTTTTTGGATATGTTGGTTGTGTTGTTTAAATTCCTGTTCGCGCTGTGTTGTGTGAATAATTAGAATGATCGCTGTTAATAAAATAAACAACGCAGCAATCATAAATACTTCTAGTTGCTTTAACATGTTCCCTCATCTATTTTTGTCGTGATGCTATGAGCATAGTCGAAGTGGGCTGATTTTTTCCTAAAAATACGACCAGTTTGGGAGAAATACGGATTAAGTTTATTGTATTTATTATTAATATTTTGTGTTACTTCACCCATTCTTCAGGATGGCGTTGTTATAACCCTAATGGCAAACGATATTCTATGAAAGTCTTAAAGAGGAGGGACTTTCGTACAAATTTCGTTAAAAAAGGCTTGTAACGGTAAATCGCTACAAGCCTTTTGGTATATGGTGCCGGCACCATGAATCGAACACGGGACCTACTGATTACAAGTCAGTTGCTCTACCAACTGAGCTACGCCGGCTTTGGTGCTGGGCATTGTATATAAGGAATATTTGTTACGCAAGTCTGTTGTTGCCTTTTTTTAAATTATTTTGTAAACCAAAGCATTGTTTAATATAAATGCAGTTATTGCGCCAGAGTTTTGCAAGATTAAAGAGTCTTTAAGTTCGTTATATGAAGCTGGCTTGATTGGGGGGGAGATAAGTCGCATAATTCAAATTATTTGCCAATCACGTACATTCAAAATTCTTATGCTGTATTTAGATTATTTTATAGAAAATGTCAAATTATGAAACACAAGCTTAGCACGCAAGGATTTAATACTGACGTTGGGCAATGGAAGTTTGATGCGACTATTGCTGAGGCTTTTGATCATATCGCACAGCGTGAAATACCTGATTATTTACGCGTTATTGATCTTTGTTTGCGTGTGATTGCTAAAAGTCAGTATAAGCAGCCTAAAATTATTGATGTTGGTAGTGCGACAGGGGAAACGTTACGCCAGCTCTATCAAGCAGGTTATACGAATATTTATGGCGTAGAAAGCTCAGCAGATATGTTGTCTAAGTCTTTTAACAAAGCAACCTTAATTCATTCAGATCAGTTTCCAGAAGCAGATGCACCTTTTGATTATGTGATTAATAATTGGACGTTACATTTTATTCAAGAGCGAGAAGCCTATCTTGCGGCAATTAAACGCTCGCTTGTGTCTGGTGGCACATTGATTCTTACGGAAAAAGTTTCGACAAGCCAATGCTGTCAGGATTTATATTACGATATGAAACGTGCTAATGGCATTAGTGAAATCGAAATA
>DRMA01000065.1 GCA_011375245.1 Thiothrix sp.
CTTTAACTATGCTTATAAATACTCGTGCCTTAAGCGGAGGTCTAATGAGTGAATATCTATCAAAACGGGGTATAGTTTACCCATTAATTTAGTCAAAAATAGACTAAACTCAGCAAACTATATTATCCAATAGGAGTTTTTATGCTGTCTAAAGTTGCGTTATTTGATGGTTTGCTAGAAGAAGATCGGGATGAATTGTCTTCAATGATGACAAAAAAAATATTTGCTAGGAATCAACTGATTATTTCTCAGGGGGATCATACCCGCAGTTTATTTGTTATTTTAAGTGGTCGTTTAAAGGTTTTCGTTAATGATGAACAAGGTAATCAAACAGTTTTTGCTTTTTTGCAGCGGGGGGATTATTGCGGTGAGTTAAGTTTGCTGGATGCCGAGCCACGTTCGGCTTCTATTATTACGTTAGTAAAAACAGAAGTGCTGCAATTAAGTTACCAGCAGTTTGAGATTTTTTTGCAAAATCATCCTCAAGTCTGCTTTGCTATTTTTAAGTCACTAACAACAAGTATTAGGGAAATGGATGGGATGATTTCTGCATTGACCTCTAAAGATATTTATGGGCGTTTAGTGCATGTTTTACATAAAGAATCGTATGAGGAAAATGGCAAAATAGTGACACAGCGTTTAACACATCAGGATATTGCTGAGATGATTGGTGCATCGCGGGAAATGGTGACACGTATTCTTAATGAGTTACGCAAAGGAGGCTATATTTCGATTGCTAGTAAGCAAATTTGTATTGAGAAGAAGCTTCCAGCAGGTTGGTGATTACGTTATTTTACTGGGTAACCATGTCACCAATTCTGGGCATAAAGAAAGAATAAGTAAGGCAATAAGTTGAATAATAATAAACGGAATAACGCCACGATAAATATGGTGTGTGCTTATTTCTTTGGGGGCAACGCCACGTAGATAGAACAATGCAAAACCAAAGGGCGGCGTTAGAAAGGATGTTTGTAAATTGATGGCAATCATAGTGCCAAGCCAGATAGGGTCGATATCCATCGTGAGTAATACAGGTCCTACAATAGGAATAACAACAAAGGTAATTTCAATAAAATCAAGCACAAAGCCTAGTACAAAAATAACCAGCATGACCAGTAAGAGTGCGGTTGTTTTTCCACCAGGGAGATTGGCTAATAGTTGGTGAATTTGTTCGTCACCACCAAAACCACGAAAAACAAGAGAAAACAGTGATGCGCCAATGAGGATCATAAACACCATACTGGTGATGCGAACCGTTTGCTGCATACTGCTTTTTAGGGTGCTTAGATTAAGTTGTTGATTGGCTAAGGCGAGGAACAGTGCGCCAACTGCACCCACTGAGGCGGCTTCTGTGGGCGTTGCGTAGCCTGCAAGGATAGAACCAAGCACGGCAAATATCAGTAGTAGGGGAGGGAATAAGGCTTTGCTTATGCGTGCTAATGATAATGCTTCTTGTTGTATGTTATTCGCCGCAGGCATCATATGGGGGCGTAACCATGCGACACCTGCAAGGTAAATCATATACAGTGAAACGAGTAGTAGGCCAGGAATAATCGCACCAACAAATAAGTCGCCAACAGAGATTTGCTCCGGGCTGAAAATTCCCTGTTTCAGTTGTGCTTGTTGGTAGGCAGAGGAAAGTTGGTCGCCCAATAAAACCAAGATAATTGAAGGCGGGATAATTTGTCCCAATGTGCCAGAGGCACAGATCGTTCCACACGCTATTTCAGGGGCATAGCCACGTTTTAACATGACAGGCAATGAAATTAATCCCATTGTGACAACCGTTGCTCCAACAATCCCTGTACTTGCAGCGAGTAACATACCAACCAACATAACCGAGAAACCAAGTCCGCCACGTAATGCGCCAAACAGTTGTGACATAGTATCCAATAAACGTTCCGCTATTTTAGAGCTTTCTAAGACGACTCCCATAAAGACAAATAAGGGGACAGCCATCAATGTTTGATTCATCATAATGCCAGTGATGCGTTCTGGCATTGCACTTAGAATGGGATCAAATGTGCCTGTTGCAGTGCCAATGCCTGCAAAAATAAGGGCGACACCACCCAGTGAAAAGGCAACAGGAAAACCTGCCATTAGAACGATAATAACGCTAAGAAATAATAGCAGTGACATCCATTCCATTATGCGCTTTCCTGATTATTATTGTTCAACGTTGATAACGCGCGTAGCATGGTTGCAATGGCTTGCAATACGAGCAAAATTGCCATTAATGGAATAAAACTTTTGAGAATAAAAACGAGGGGTAAGCCACCAGTTTCACGTGAGCCTTCGAGTTGTTGCCATGAGACAAGCACGTAGTCAGCACTAATCCATAGTATAAAAAGTGAAAAAGGTAAAAGTAGGCTCGCAGTGCCAAGTAAATTTACCCATGCGCGACCTTTTGCTGAAAAATTTTGATAAAAAATATCAACTTTGACGTGCCCATTATGCTTTAAGGTATAGGCAGCTCCTACCATAAATAATAAGGCATGAAAGTATAAGGCTGATTCTTGCATGGCGATAGACCCCCAAGAAAAGCCTTTGCGTAGTACAACGACGAGAAAGGTAATGAGCGTGGTTGCAAGAACAGCCCATGCAATGCTTTTGCCCACTTTTTCATTGAGTGTGTCAATGTAATTCGCTAGTTTGTTCACGTGTAATGCGTCCTAAAATAAATCGGTATTAATAATGTCAGTGGATAATAGCAGATTCATGTAGTAGTGCATGTAATTGTGAAAGACAAGCGATACCCAATGGATGCTAATAACCTTACGAATTTTCACTTGCTGTTTTGCTACACCTCTGTTACTTTTACGCCCCTTTAGGTTTAATACCTTTTCAATAAAAATTTACAGCGGAGAGTACAAATGTCTCGTGTATGTCAGGTAACAGGTAAGCGTCCCGTTACAGGTAATAATGTTTCACACGCACATAATAAAACAAGACGTCGCTTCTTACCCAACTTGCATACGCACCGTTTTTGGGTTGAGAGTGAAAATCGTTGGGTGAAGCTTCGTGTTTCAGCTAAAGGTATGCGTATTATCGACAAAAAAGGTATTGATACAATACTTGCTGATATGCGTAAACGTGGCGAGAAGGTTTAAGGAAGGAAATTATGCGTGATAAAATTAAATTAGTCTCAACAGCAGGCACAGGGTATTTTTATACTACAACAAAAAATAAGCGAACACAGACGGATAAGATGGAAATAAAAAAATACGATCCTGTTGTTCGTAAGCATGTGATGTTTAAAGAAGCAAAAATTAAGTAGAAACGCGATTTATTGTGCTAAATACTAAAAAAGCCTAGCATTTGCTAGGCTTTTTTAGTGTTTGCTGAACAAGTACTTATGTAGAACATCCTTGTTAATGCTTATAATAATTGCTTAATAGGAGTTTTGATTTCTCCCTGTTCTGACATTAGGATTTTAGCCATTTGCTTCCACTCAGGTGTAGTAAATGCCAAACTTTTTGCATCAATAAGTTGTGTGAACTGTTTGTTTTGAGCGAGACGTAAATGCCATGCCGTTTTGGTTTTGTCAGTGTTTTTTATTGCGTAGTTATGTTTCGGGGGTGCTGCTTTAGCAAGCTTATTGTAAGCATTCAGTATTTTAGCAACATAGGCTTTGGTTTCTTTGTAAGGAGGTACCCCATTATAACGATCAACTGCACCTTCACCAGCATTGTAAGCAGCTGCAACGAGTTTTAGATCGCCGTTAAAGCGCTTCAAGAGAAATTTAAGATAGAGAGTTCCAGCTTTGATATTATCACGAGGGTTGTAGCGATCTTCAGTACCAAAACGG
>DRMA01000066.1 GCA_011375245.1 Thiothrix sp.
CATTGATTATGGTTGGTCGTATAAAACAAATTATCTGAATACCGTTTGTTCTATTTTGCATCAAGAGGGGGCATGGGCTGAGGTTGTATCTATTTTTGAATATGAAAAAGCACGGGCATTGGGTGTGCCTGCTCATCGTATTTTATTTAATGGTCCACACAAATCGAAAGCAACTTTGGAACGTTGTGTTGCAGAAGGTGCGCGTTTACATATTGATAATACGGATGAACTCTATTTATTGGAGTCTGTTGCACAAGCCGCAGAGAAGACCATTGATGTCACCATTCGCCTTAATTTTGACACAGGCTATACCGAGCCATGGAGCCGTTTTGGTTTTAATATTGAATCGGGCGCGGCAATGAATGCCGCACAACGTATTGGTTCAAGTCAATGGCTAGAACTATGTGGTTTACATAGCCATATTGGTACGTTTGTGCTTGATCCGCGTGCCTATGCCTCACAGGTAAAAATCATGTGTGCGTTTATGGAAGCTGCTGAACAACAAACAGGCTGTTTGATTGACAGTATTGATATTGGCGGTGGCTTTGCCTCACGTAATGATTTACATGGTATGTATCAACCTGCAGAACAAATTGTACCGAGTATTGAGCAGTATGCCGATGCTATTTGTACCACCTTAATCCAAGAAACACAGGGACGAGAAGCATGCGGTAAACCAAGACCAACACTCATTATGGAAAGTGGGCGTTCTATTATTGATGATGCAGAAGTCTTAATTAGCTCGGTTGTTTCAACACGCCGTTTGCCTGATGGACGCGCTGCTGCGGTCATTGATGCAGGGGTAAACTTATTGTTTACTGCCTTTTGGTACAACCATCGTATTCAAACAACCCGCCCACTGGATGGCTTAGCAGAAGATACCGTGCTATATGGTCCATTATGTATGAATATTGATGTGATTCGACAAAGTATCATGATTCCCCCCTTATCCGTTGGTGATTCATTGGTTATCAGTCCTGTGGGCGCTTACAACAATACGCAATGGATGCAATTTATCGAATACCGTCCTGCGATTGTGATGATTCATGAAGATGGGCAGGTTTCAGTGATACGTGAGGCAGAAGACCTTTCATTTATCAATCAATTAGAACACATTCCTGAACATGTACAGGGAAATCATCAATACTAGGTATTACTGTATTAATCTTGTTTCTACACTTACAACGCATGGGAACAAGATTTTACATTGAAAACTAAAGTAAAAATAACAAAAATCATGCTTCCCTTTGCTAACAACGTCAATTTTTTATTGGCTAATATACGATGCCTATTGCGTAGCTACTCGGCTATTTTCTTTATCGCTGATGCACGTATTGGTGCACTTTTTCTCGCTGCCACTTTCTATTTTCCCAATTCAGGATGGGTAGGGTTGCTTGCGGCAATGACAGGAACATTAACCGCACGACTCTTTCATTTTTCCAATATCAAAAGTGGGCTTTATGCCTACAATAGTTTATTGGTTGGTTTAGCATTAGGCGCACACTTTGAGCTAAGTTTCTCTTTACTTAGCTTAATTATTCTTGCTTCGATACTGACCGTATTTATTACCGTTACCCTTGCTGATGCACTATGGCGTTTTGAGCGTTTGCCTGCGTTGAGTTTACCTTTTGTGATTGTGGCAATTACCATTACTTTTGCCTCACAAGGCTTTAATACTTTAGAGAGCTATACACCTCATACCTATCTGGCCGCTTTTCCCTTGCCTGATCTAGTTAACCATTTTCTTATTGCATTGGGCGCTGCTTTTTTTACCCCTCATCCGCTCGCAGGATTGCTTTTATTGCTTGGCATCCTTATTGCTTCACGTTATTTAGCTTTTTTAGCCGTTAGTGGCTACGGGGTCGGTTATTTTCTTTACCAAAGTCTTTCAGGCATTAGTGATAATCCTTTGAACTATGGTGATGCGTTTAATTTTATTCTTACTGCAATGGCATTGGGCGGCATCTTTATGGTGCCTAGTGTTACTAGTTATCTGATTGCCCTTTTAGGTGCAGCCTTGGCCGTTTTAGTAACAATGGCAACACAAGCCTTTATGCAGGTTTACCATCTGCCTGTGATGGCCATTCCTTTCTTATTGACCATCCTAACCATCTTGTCTGCACTGAGTAAGCGCATTAACAGCACCCCTCCTTATTTATTATTAGAACACCCTGATTTACCTGAACAATCACGAGAGCGAGCTCGTTTGCTGGCTGCACGTGGTGGAAAAATTAATAGTGTTCCGCTCTATGCGCCGTTTCAAAGCACATGGACTGTTTATCAAGGTTTTAACGGTAAACATACACATCAAGGCGCATGGCAACATGCATTGGATTTCATTATCACTCTTGATCAAAAAAGTTACCAACATAATGGGCAACAGCTCACCGATTATTATTGTTTTGGTGTACCTCTTTTTTCTCCTGTTTATGGCATTGTCGTTCGCTGTATTCACAATTTAGTGGATAACCCGATTGGTGAAGTGGATGTTAATAATAATTGGGGCAATTTAATACTGATTCGTTTGAATGATGGCAATTATTTACTACTTTGTCACTTACAACAATATTCAATTCAGGTTGTTGAAGGACAAACCGTTATTCCTGCTCAGTTATTAGCAAACTGTGGCAATTCAGGACGTTCTCCTCAGCCACATTTACATATGCATGTGCAAAAATCAGCGGAATTAGGGAGCGCTACTGTGCCTTTTCATTTAACTCATGTCACCACACAGGGTATTTCAAATGAATGTATTTTCCGTTTTTATTCCCGCCCCATTGAGAATGAATTAGTCAGTCCACTGATTGCTGACTCAGGCATAAAACAAGCGCTGCATTTGCCCATCGGCAAACAATTGTTGTATCGTTTCCGCAAAAATGATGAAGAATGGCAAACACGTCAACTTTCTGTAAGTGTTGATCTAATGGGCGTATTTTGTTTGGAAAGCAACCTTGGAGCAAAAATTTATTTTGTTGAAGATCAGCATATGTTGTCATTTTATGCGCGTAATCGTATCAATGACCCTTTCTTGACACTTTTTATGTTGAGTCTGGGGGTTACTCCTTTTGCTGGAAGGGAATTAAGTTGGGTTGATAAACCACCTAAAAACCTTATTGCCAAGGATTTTATTGCTCCTTTACAGACATTAAGTGGCACATGGCAGCGCGCGTCAAGCCTATATTCAACGTATCAACGTCATTGGAATGAAGAACAAGCCGTCTGGCAACAGCAGGCCTATCATACTTTAGGAAAAAAGAGTACTTTATCAATAAAAACCATCGCTTTTATTAACCCCAATATCGGTTGTACGCAGCTTTTCTTATATGAAAATAAGACACAATGGCTTGCCGAACTTTATACATCAGGGCTTAGTAATGACATTGGTATTAACGAGCATTTACTGTGAATACTATTTTGGTAAAGATACTGATTATTTTTACGGTGTTGCAAACAAACACAGCATTTAGTAATGAAATCAGTAATAAAGCCTTCCAGCATCACTTGTTAGTTGAAGGGATGGGGAGTGATTATAGAAATACAGCGCTTGAAGAGCGTTATGAAACAAGCAATAAAAGTGTTTTTATCAGTGGTGATAATGACACACAGGGGTATACTGTTGGTTACAGTACTACAAATACGCAACAAGAAGCAGGTACTTATAAAAGCAAACAACAGAAACTGTTTCTCAGCGCCCGTTTTCATGAACAGCCTAATAGTATAGACACAACCTTCAAGCAACGATTCGATATGTACTATGTGGATTCCAAGGATAGCTTAGGGAATAGCAATACCCTCAAAATTGTCTCGCCACAGCTAACATGGACAAATAAAGCATTAACGACACAGGTTAATTTAGGTTACAGCTATTCTGATTATTCGTCAGGACAAAAGGTACACCAATTAACCCCCACATGGGGCAAAGCAATAAGCGATAAAGACTGGTTACAGTTACGCAGTTATTTAATCCGTGTCTCTCCCTCTACAAGTGAAGATAATGAACGTAAAAAGGCACTGGAAATAAAGCTAACGCACACCTTCAACAAAACAAATCCGCTGAACAAAATAGGAAAAATAAGCTATTTACAGTTAAGCACCGTCCTCGGAGAACGAGAATTTGCTGTTGATCCAGACACATCCACCGTTTACAACTCAGGAGGAGAACAAATAAAGACTATTGCCTTAAATACAAAGTGGATACTGACACCTGTACATAGTATTGGGCTGAGTCTGGGGAGTGCTGATTATAAAGCCTTTGAACAAATATATACTAGTCGTTATTTGGCGCTGAATTGGATGTATAAACCGCTAAAAAAGACTCAAAAACGCCACGTTAGATGAGTGGAAAAACGATAAAAACGTTCTGCGTCGGCACTACTTGTTGAATCATACTCCCCAAAACCCGCCGAAAATTGCAAAGCAATTGATGGTGTTAGTGTCTTGCCAAGTTGGAGAGATACAACATACAACGTGTCCTTACGTTTTTTTCCTGTCGCATTCATTCCTCCCATTTGATTGGGTAACGCGAATGCTGTTTGATCATAACGATCTTGTTGCCAGTTAATGCCAATTTGTCCGTCGAAAGAAGCCAATGTCCATTGTTTGTAATTAATTCCTAGCATGGTTGAGTCATATTTGCGTTGTTTATCACTCGCATTATTGCTTTTTAAGGCGGTATTGAAATTCCAATACGGTGCATCTTTTTTATGTGGGAAATAATGAATAAACGTTAAGTTACTGCGCGTTGTATCATAAGCCTCGTTATTTACATCCACTTGATCATGTTTTTCCTGTTTTAAAGAAAATGAAATGTCACTTCCTCCGCCAACATTATTTAAATAGCCAAATGTTGTGCCAAGCAATAAGCCCTTATAACTATTACTTGTTAATGCTTCATTATCATAGTGATTGAGGCTTATTGTATTGCGCCATAGCCAATCAGGGTTTAGCGCGGATAACGTGCTGGCGGATAACACAAAACGAGAAATATCGGTATCACTTGTAAAACCTTTATTGAAAGAAGCGTCTGCTTGAAAGGTATACCCTCCCGTATAATCAAGTGATTGTTTAATAAAAGAAAGCCCTGTCACAATACCCTCACGGGTTAAGCTGCTTTGGTTACCTTGAATATCAGTATCTGCTTGCACCTCAAGGTTATTGGTATACGTTAAACCCGTGTACAGTGTTTTTGACGTGTCACTAAACACGTCTATTGATAAAAAAAACAGGCTACAAAACATTGTAGCCTGAAATGGGAAAAACCGATTCACATTCATTTCACCTTCATTGTCTATTCATTAGGTCAGACATGGGAATAGTGGACATATCATTGGGTGTCATGCCACCATTTGACATTGAGTTAGGCATCATCTGTCCACCACGCTGTTGGAATTCTTTAAAGCGTTGCATCATTTGTTGCTGTTTTTCAGGTGACATTTTTTGAAAACGATTATAGGCTTTCATCATTTGCTGACGCTTTTCAGCCGATAATTGTATAAACCGAGAGTGTGCTTGTTGCATGGTTTCTCTGTGTTCTTGTGACATACCTTTCCAGCGCTGAAAACGCTGCCAAAGCACCTCGCGTCGTTCTTCTGGAAAGCTTAACCAGCGTTGGCCATTGCTTATTAATTGTTGTTGATGTTGCCCTGATAATTGTTGCCAATCTGTTTTATATTTTGCCAGTAGGGTTTGCATTTCGGATGATAATTGCGTCCATTCATGTATCTGCTCATTAGCACGAATAGAATTCAATAGTACGAAACTCGCGCTAAGGATAAGAACGATGAGTAATTTCAGTAGCTGTTTTTTATTCATTAGCATCGAATACCCCCTCCTGAAGATGATCGTTATTCCTGTTTGTCGGCTGCTTGTTTTGATTTTGTTTAGCAACAAACTGTATAAAAGCATCAAACTCTTCATTTTTGAACGTTTCTAACGTAGGTAGTTGTTCTAGGAAACCTTTGGGTAAGCTCAAGGGAGGGGAATCGCTGGCCAAAGCGAGACCAAGCAGACTGAGTAATAACCAAAGTGATATGCTTTTCAGAGGAGGTATATTGATGCTCTGTTTGTTTTGCAAGCCAATCATAAAAATCCAAATGTTCAATTAATGTATCAGGGGTTTCGGTATCCATGACCCATGCTGGTAATGCTACAGGCTGACTAAGTAAGTTATTTGATAATGTCTCAGGTTCTTCTGCGTTTTGTAAAAAAAGCACAGTGCTAATAATGAAAAGACTAAAAGCACTGACAAAAACGGGTTTTTGCCAGAGTGACCTCCTTTTTTTGGGTAAGGTATTGATTGCCTCACGGGTCATTGCTTGTAAGCGTCGATGATGCTTTTCTGCCAAACGCTGTGCACACTGATCAAGGTACTCATTCGGCTTTTTAGGGGTTTTATGTTTCATCGATCCACTCTCCTAATTGCTCTTTTAAGGTTTTCATTGCGCGAAATAAATGCGTTTTTACACTGCCCTCTGAGCATTGCATAATAAAGGCTGTTTCTTTAACGCTCACCCCCTGCCATTGGCGCAGCAAATATGCTTCTTGTTGGCGTGCAGGTAATGCTTGCAAAGCCGTTTCAAATTGCCCCGCTAACTCAGTTGCTACCATTTGTTCTTCAGCAGGATTTGAGGCGCTATTATAGGTATCTGTGTATAAATTACTGTCCCCATCTTCTTCTTTACCCAGACGCGATATGGGTAAAATATGCCGAAGTTTACGCCGCCATGTTATTTTGCGTTGCCAATCAGTAATTCTACGCGTAAGAATTTTGTAGAACAAATTTGTCCATGCTTCTTCCTCATAACGCGGTACTGATTTGACAAAACCTATCATTGTATCCTGTAAAATATCTAATGCCGCTTCTTCATCTTTCATACGAAAAACAGCAAAAGCCAAAGTCTTTGAACGAATTTCATAGAGAAAACGTTCAAGTTTACGTTCAATATCTTGTTTCAAGCTTGATCTAATCCTTATCTTACTTGAAGTATTCACACTATTACTTCGAATAAGCTTATAAAAAGTTGACATAGCAATGAACTATTTGTTGCGAGTAGAAAAAGCAAGGCAAAATGCCCGCTCTAAAACAAATGATTCAATCGTATTAAATAACAAATTTAGATCAAGGGAGGAGGTAACTCAGGAAGAAGGGAGCGACTAACGATGCTGACATGTAAATCAACATTAATAACAGTAGGAACGATAGCTACACTACTTTCTAGCAAGGCGATGGGAATTGATAAGTGCGTATGCATACACCCACAAGCACAGGTTTGACAGGAGGTATCGCAACAGTCATGTTTTGCAACAGAGAGATCACTTGCACTAGCATATACATTACTTTTACCATGAAAGCATAACTCAAACTTATTTGTTACAGGAGAAAGCAAATAAGCGGTTAAAGAAAGTATAAACAAAAACCTAGATAATCTAGATAACATAAAATCTTGCTGACAAGTGATTAAACAAGTTCGCATTGTCACTTACTACTTAATTTGTTGTCAATTGTTTTTATTTCTTTTACAAGGTTAAAACTACCGTTAGTATAGTAGTAATATTATTACGTTAAAGCCCTATTAGATAGAATAGGGCGTGTTTTGAACAACATAACACTTCACCTGAAAAATCGCCCCCTGTTCTCCTGCATTAAGCAATTGAACCTCTCCTCCTGCTAACCGAATAGCTTGCTGTGCTACGGCAAGCCCTAAACCTGTGCCTGATTGCTTATGTTGTAAATTGCCTCGATAAAAGCGATCAAAAATATGCTCAGCATCGTGTAATGCAATTCCTGGACCATTATCAGCAATAGTTATTGTACTTTGTGGTTTGTTTTGTGGTTTGCTGGTATTAGCATCGACGTTATAGGCACAAGTAATGGTGATTGTGCCACCAACAGGGGTGTATAAAATAGCATTATGAATAATATTGATTAACGCTTGTTCTAATAAACCTTGATCCATATAAACAGGTACTTTTTCGCTGCTGATCAGGCGAATCTCTTGCTGTTTTTCGTCGGCAATGACCTGTAGCATTTCTACGATATCAGCAACAAAGGGTGAAATATCGTCAAATTGAAACGGTGATTGGGAAACATTACCGCTATCCCGTTGAGTCAGTAGCAATAAAGTATCAATCACTTGTTGTAACTTATTTGATTCTTCTAATACGCTGCCCATACTCTCTCTATATTGTGCTACTGTCATCGGTTGGCGCATGCTTAATTCACCCACATTGTGAATAATAGTCAGTGGTGTGCGCAATTGATGAGCTGCATCAGCGGTGAAGTTTTTTAAACGTTGAAAAGATTGATCAATACGATCCAAACTATGATTAAGTGCTTGGGCTAATTGACCAATTTCATCATGCGGATTAGCGACAACTAAATGGGTTACAATCTGTTCGGCATTAATGTGTTCCACTTTGCGGGTAATATCACGCAGGGGTTGTAAAGCACGATTTACCAGCCAGTAACCGCCTAATGAGGAAAGCAGCAGGGCAATGGGTAACGCAATTAATACACTAAATAATATTTGCACCGCTGTAGTAATGGGAATGGCAACAGCGATTAAGTAGTGCTGTTGATTAATCCATTGCTTATAGGTGTGAAGGTAATAAAATTGACCATTATCGGTGTCTCTCCACAGTGTATTAGCGGTACTGAATTCGCTATTAATCGCCCAACTTAATCCATTATGATGCCAAAAATAGGTCATAAACAGCGGTATTTCATCAGGGATATCACCCTGTGCTGTTGAGGTTAAGGCGTAAATGGCAAAGCGTCTAACCTCACGGTGTGAGTAGGGTTCTACTTCTGTTATCCCACGCTTTTCCACATATAAACGCTCAAACCATGCAGGAAGTATAGGATCATTCAGTTCTTTTTTTAATATATTAACATCAGCATCCAGTTCACTATTTATTTGATAATAAAAGCTCCCAATGGATATAGGTATAACAAAAATGACTAACATCGCGCCAATAATAATGGCATAGCGCATGGTTAATTGTCGCTTCATGGCGCTGTTGTCGAGAGCATATAGCCTACGCCACGAATGGTGTGGATGAGTTTATTGTTATCTTTTTTAGTGACTAATCGCTTTCTTAAACGCGACATATGTACGTCAATTACATTATCAAGTGGTGTACTGCGTTGAGTTTGATGCCAGACCTCTTTCGCTAATAAATAGCGTGGAATCACTTCCCCTTGATGTTGTAAAAAATAGTACAGTAAATCAAATTCTAGCTTGGTTAGCGTTATTTTTTCCCCAGCACGTGTGACACTGCGGGTTAAGCGATCAAGTTGCAAATTGCCCGCACTTAAATGTGACGGCTCTTGTATTGCCCCTCGGCGTGTTAAGGCGCGTATACAGGCATGTAACTCAACAAAAGAAAAGGGTTTTGCTAAGTAACCATCAGCCCCAATATCCAAACCGCGTACCCGATCATCAAGTTCGCATTTAGCACTTAGAATCAATACAGGGGTTTGATTACCTTGTTTGCGTAATGCGGCTAGGATTTCATAGCCATCTTTAACGGGGAGCATTAAGTCCAATATGATTAAATCAAAAGTGTGTTGTTGTGCTTCAAAGAAGCCCGCTTCTCCTGTTATTACATGGTTTACGTTCCATGTTTGTGTCTGCAAACTTTGAACAATGGTTGCTGCTATTTTAGGATCATCTTCAATTAGTAGTAGAGTGGTCATGGGAATATTAGAGATATTTGGAATAGGGAGAGGCAAGAAAATGATTATACGAGTAAAAAATAATCCGATCTATCCTTCAATGGTTATCTAACAAAAACGTCAGGAAAACGTCAGCTTAGCGTCAGAACTTTCGATTGAGAGTGACGTATTGCGAATAGCCCTTATTTCATTTATTAGGATTTTAAACAAAAAGGATAATCTGCTAAAGCAGGAGGTTTTCAGTGGGAATATTTTTTAGTAAACCTAAACATCTAATCTGATAAAGTTACCCTAATATTTACTAATTTAGTGTTATTAGATGATGCGTTACAACAAAGAAAAATATATCCCACGCGGCGAGGTCGTTTGATGACTACCTACTTAACGATTAAGTTTGATGAAAAAGAGACTGCCAAACAAGAAGCGAGAGCAGCAGGGACATATATTAGTTTCGATTTTAATAAAAAGAAATGGTATTGGGAGGGTGATGAAAAAAACCTTCCACCCGTCCTTGCAAAGTATTTTGTAGCAACAACACCCGCAATGGAAGCAAGCAATAACGAACCCGACATTTGCTATTCAGCTGAGCAACAGGCGGTGATTGATGCGGCAAAACAAGGCTTATCAGTCGCAGTTAATGCCTGTGCAGGTTCAGGTAAAACACGCACGATTGTGGGTGTGGCAAATGAACTTGAAAAACTGGGCAAACGAGGGCATGTCTTCTATTTTGGTGCCGCTAATGCAAAAGAGGGACGAGAAAAGCTACCCGCATCCGCACGATGCAGTACCTTCCACGCTAAAGCATACTGGCAACTTGACGATTCCTATCGCTCACGAATAACGCGTGTTACGCCCGCTTTTTTTGCTAAACGGTTTGATAGAGAGCATACCGTCGTTTCCGATGCCTTATCGACGATTGATCGTTTCTGTAAATCGTCCGCAGAAGACATTACCCGAAAACACATTAAAACGAACACTAAGACAGAATTAAAGCCATTAGATGTTATACGCGTGTTAGCACTCGCTAAAACAATCTGGACAGAACAAATCAATCCACACAGCGATGTTCCCATCTCACACGGTACTTACCTCAAAATGTGGGCGTTAAGTCACCCTGTATTGAATGTTGATTACATCATGGTCGATGAATTTCAAGATACTTCACCTGTTAATATTGGCATTATCCAAAATCATATTGATGCAGGGATTCAACTCATTGTGGTGGGGGATAAGAATCAGTCTATCTTTCAGTTTACAGGTGCAGTGAATGCCTTTAATGCCATCAAGCTTGAGAAACAATTACGACTGACACGATCCTTTAGAAATGGACAACAGATTGTTAATTTGGCTGCCAAGGTCTTAAATCGTTTTGCAAAACAAAAGAATAGCAATGAAGCGTTTACAGGCTTAGACAATGGCGCGAAAATTTGTCGTTTAACCAAGCCACAAGCATTTATTTCGCGTACGAATGCAGAGCTAATAGCGCGGGTTTTGCTTGAGGTTAAACATAACAGAAAGGCGTTTATTGTTGGCGGGGCAGACAATCTTTATAAGCTTATAGAAGGCTGTAAAGACCTTAAGGAAGGCAGAAAAACAAACCATAGCGAACTCGCTGTTTTTAGTGACTGGGAAGAACTGCTTTCTTATGCCAATACCGATATTGGTAGTGATCTAAAGCCCTTAGTGACGATGATTATAAAGCGGGGTTGTACGGTGTTGCTGGAAGCTATTGATAAAATGAAATATACCCGTAAAGCGGAAGCCGATATTATTTTGACCACGGCACACAAAGCCAAAGGGCTTGAGTTTAACAGTGTAAAGCTCGCCGCAGATTTTAGATTTGATAAGAAATCAAACGCAAACTTGAATAACAATGACACGCTTACCACACAAGGTAAAAATCTTATGTATGTTGCCATTACACGCACATTGGGGGATTTAGATGTCTCTGAGGTAGGATATTTGCAACCCTTGCTGAAGCAAAAAAATAAAGCGTCTACGTGATATTCATTTATTTATCATCAGTATTAAGGAGAATAATTGCAATAGGTTATTTTTTATCCTTTATTGAGGGGATAGTGCTTACACCATAATTGGCTCATGATAGATCATAAGTTAGGCAGCAAAAGCTACCTTATTTATATCTTGTACTATTTTTTTGGAGAAAATAATGGCTACTATTAATGGTGTACGTTTAGATATCGACCGAATGGATGACAATCGGAGTCATGTTAATTTAAGTTATCGTATTTGTTTTTCACAATGTGAAGCAATGGCGGGTTCAGTTTTTGTAGAGAATGTAACGCTTCGTGGTGATGACCCTATTTGGGATGATCATCTACTGACGTTACATAACCGCTGTATAAAAGCAAAACCTGGGTGTATTCGTCGCAAATTTAGCCGTATTGTTAGCAATAAGGTATTAGACGAAGATCCTGATACGATTATTTTTGGTTGGGTTATTGGTAATAAAGATGAGGTTTATGCGCGTGTTCGCTTAACTCCTTTTTCAGCCAATGGCAGCCAAGGTGATTCAAATGTTGAAAAAGCACACTTTGGCCCCGCTGGTTAAGCTGTTCTTTAATCTGATAAAACTGCTCAATGAGACAAACGTTGAAGCAGTTTTTTATTTGTGAATTTTTTGTTACTTTTTTAAGACAAAATTGTGTTCTTTAGCATCTCAAACAAGTGCTTTCAAATCGACGTTTTTCTCTTTCCATTTTGTGAAGTCGTTGAGAGTGCTGTCTAATCTGTTCTACAATAACGTTTACTATTAACAAAGAAATATGAGCTACCACAAAGAGAATTATATTCCGCGCCCCATGCCATGCCCTAAGACAGAAAAAGCGCCATA
>DRMA01000067.1 GCA_011375245.1 Thiothrix sp.
CATCGACAACCATGTAATGGGTTTAAACTTCTTTTTTCCTCGATTAAGCAATATTTTACGCATTCGAATACTGACCTCACCAAAATCAATATTCACAGGACAGGGCGAAAGACACTTGTGGCAGACCGTACAATGGTCAGCAACATCACTCATTTCTTCAAAATGACGTAGCGAAATCCCTCGATGTGTTTGCTCCTCATATAAAAAAGCCTCCATCATCAAACCTGTTGCAAGAATCTTATTCCGTGGTGAATACAATAAATTAGCCCGTGGAATATGCGTATTACACACAGGCTTACACTTGCCACAGCGTAAACAATCTTTAATATCATTGTTTAATTTACCCAGTTCAGTATGCTCTAACAATAACGCCTCACTTTCTAATAAACGTAGTGAAGGCGTATACGCATTTTGTAAGCCCGAATCAGGCATTAACTTGCCTTTATTAAAATGTCCGTTAGGATCAACTTTCTCCTTATAACGTGCAAACTTTTCAACGGCTTTAGACTTTAAATACTGCATTTTTGTCAAGCCAATCCCATGCTCACCTGAAATCACTCCATCCAGCGATAAAGCAAGCGCCATAATCTGATCAACAAGTTGCTCCGCCTCATGCATCATTGCATAATCATTTGAATTAACGGGGATATTAGTATGTACATTGCCATCCCCTGCATGCATATGTAGCGCGACAAAAAGGCGACTAGAACGAATTTCCTTATGGATAGCAACAATGTGTTCACGCAACGGCTTTAATTCTCGCCCTGCAAAAATCTCATTAATAAACTGTGCAATCTCAGTGTGGTATGAGATACGTAATTCTTTACGCAATAAGAGATCAAGTAGTCGATCCTGATCACGTATTACTGCTTGCTCACTATCCGTTAACAATCCAAAATGTTCTGTAGCAGGCTCATCCATATGCTCATATAAAGCCAACCAACGCTGCTTTATGACAATTAAATGCGTACTGACACGGTCTTTTTTAATTTGTAATAAGGCATCATTTTCACGACTTTGCTCATAATGTTGTACTTGCTTTAATTCAGGGTTATCGCCTGCTAAACACTGTAATATCGCATCAATCAGGCGAATTTTATTTTTCATTGATTGCCGAATATTAATGCGTTCAATACCAGTGCTATAAGTCGCCAGATTATGCAGTGGAATCACCACATCTTCATTAATTTTAAAGGCATTAGTATGTGCAGCAATCGCCGCAGTACGTGCACGATCCAACCAAAACTGACGACGCGCCTCAGGGCTAACCGCAATAAAACCTTCCGCATTACGTGCATTCGCCAAACGAACCACTTCGGAAGCAGCCTTTGCAACAGCCTCATCATTATCCCCCACAATATCAGCAATCAAGACCATTTTAGGTAATGAACCGCGTGCGCCTTTAGGGGTATATTTCACCGCTTTAACATAACGATCATCTAAATGCTCTAAACCTGACAAGAGCACATCAGGATTAGTTTCCACATAGTTTTTTACTTCAATAATAGCGGGAACGGCTTCTTGTAGGTCAGAACCATAAAACTCCATACATACCGTGCGTATTTTTTCAGGCATGACATGCAAGATAAACTCAGCCGAAGTAATCAGTCCATCACAGCCCTCTTTCTGAATACCTGGCAAGCCCCCCAAAAATTTATCCGTTACATCCTTACCCAACCCTTTCTGACGAAAAAATTGTCCTGAAAAGCTTAAAATTTCAGGCTTGCCTTGCGGCGTTTTACCATCCTGTGCATAACGCACTACTTGAAACTTAACTGTTTTTTGATCATGTAATTTGCCTAAATTATGCTTAAGTCGTGTCACCTCTAACCATGTTGCATCAGGTGTCACCATCTTCCATGAAACTAAGTTATCCAAGGTTGTACCCCATAACACTGCTTTTTTACCACCCGCGTTCATTGACACATTGCCGCCAATGGTTGACGCATCTTGTGAAGTAGGATCAACAGCAAAGACCAAACCATGCTGTGCAGCTAAATCAGAAACACGACGTGTGACGACACCTGCTCCACAACGTACAACGGAAACCATTTTGCCTTCCAAGCCCAATAAATCGGTTCGTTGTGTCACTGCTCCCAAGGATTCCAATTTTTCGGTATTAATCACTGCGCTCATTTCATGCAGCGGTATAGCTCCTCCTGTATACCCTGTACCACCACCACGTGGAATAACCGTTAAGCCCAAAGCAATACACGCTTCGACCAACGCTGCAATTTCTTCTTCAGTATCAGGTGTTAATACTACAAACGGTAATTCCACGCGCCAATCCGTTGCATCCGTCACATGCGACACACGCGCCAACCCATCAAAACCAATATTGTCCTTACGGGTTATTTTACGAAACTGCTTCTTTGCCTTTTTACGCAAGCCTTTATAATATGGAAACCATGCCGCAAACTGTTGTACTGACGTACGCGCAAGCTCAACAAGCTCTAAGGCAAGAACATTTCCATCCGCACGCCCTTCAATAAGATCCAAACGGTCATTAATACTGCCAATCAAAGAAGCAAGGCGTTTTTCATTGGCAAATAAATCATCTTGAATATACGGATTACGCACTGCCACCCACATATCACCCAACATTTCCAATAGCATATGCGATGAAATACTTGTCTTACGTTCATCGCGTAATTCTTCTAATATGTCCCAAGCACGCTGCCCTAGTAATCTGAGTACAATTTCCCGATCAGAAAAAGACGTATAGTTATAAGGAATCTCACGTATGGGTTTATTGATATTCATTAGCTTTGTAATATTGACCGTAATAGGGTTAGAAAGATGGCGCATTCTAACGCTGACATCAATAGATGCAAATAAACATTGCTAAAGATGCTCGTTTATCTGCCTAGTATTGGTTAATGTTCAACAGCAACATAAGCTCAGAGTTTTTAGCTATAAATAATAACAATGACCGACAATAATCTACTTAAAAATACCTGTATTACCCTCTGTCTCAGCTTTTTGCTGCTATTCACAATAACGGCAGTAGCAAAGACAATACCTGAACTGATACTCGCTAAAACCTATGATAAATCCATTAATATAAAACACTATTTAGTCAGTGAAAAACTCGACGGTGTACGTGCTTATTGGGATGGTAAGCAACTACTCTCGCGCCAAGGTAATCGCTTTCACGCACCTGCATGGTTTATTGAAAACTTCCCAAAACAGCCACTTGATGGTGAATTATGGATTGCAAGAAACCGTTTTGAACAAACCATCAGTATCGTACGAAAATATCAGCCTATTGATAAAGAATGGCAAAAAATCAGCTATCAGCTTTTTGAAATGCCACAAGCAAAAGGCACCTTTCAACAACGCGTTACGACAATGGAAAGCTTAGTCAACACATTGAATATCCCCCATCTTAACGTTATTAAACACTATCGCTTACCTAATACAGCAGCTTTGAGTAAAAAGCTTGATGACGTTGTTGCTCAAGGTGCTGAAGGTCTTATGTTACATCGTGCAGATGCCCTTTATCATACAGGACGAAGTACAGATCTATTGAAAGTAAAAAAGTATCAAGACGCTGAAGCACGTGTCATTCAACATTTTTCTGGTAAAGGAAAATTTGAAGGTATGCTGGGCTCAATGCTGGTTGAAAATAACGAGGGGTTACGTTTTAAACTTGGCACAGGGTTTAGCAATCAGGAGCGTAAAAACCCACCTGCTATTGGTACATTAATTACCTATAAGTATTTTGGACGAACCAAAAAAGGCTTACCACGTTTTGCAAGTTTTTTGCGTATTCGCTTAGATCAAACAACTGATAATGAATAAGATTAATGTGTCAAATGTCGTATAAAACGACCAGTGTTACCATCAATTAATAAAAAATGATTAACATTTTCTTGCTGTTTAGCATTTAATGCCAAAGCTAACAACGTCCGATCAGCACTTTGCACAGCATGTTTGTACCCCCCCAATTCTTGTGTTACAGCAGGAAGGGACTGCCTTTGTACTTTTCCTGTTGCTAATACGTATACCAAAATCTGTTTTTTTGCCGACTGAAAACAAAGCACATGCTTATCATCTGCAGAAAAACCAGCAAAACTGCATCCTGTATGATTTAAGTTTGTCACCATCTGCTGTTGCAAATCCACGAGTTGCATACTACTTGCTTGAGGACTACTAATAAGCAAGCGCTTACCATCACGACTAAAATGGATCACTTGCTTGTTTCCAGCGATAGCTATATTGATAGCGACTGAAAATAGCTTTTTTTGTTGGTTAATATCATACAACTGTAAGATTGCTTTATTTGCCATATAGCGTGTATAAGCCAACAGGCGCTTATCTGGACTAAAGCCAATTGCTCCCACTTTTCCTGTCTCATTCCATAACTCACCCTTTTCAACCACTGCCAATCGACGAATTAGCTTGCCAGTCCCCGTATGAATAAGATAAATCTGCGGTAAAGTCTGCTGAAGCACAGGAATTGCTAACAACGTACCACTCGCATTTTGTTGCACAGGCTGATTTTGCCACGCATATTTCCCAGTAGGATGAGGTAAAGTACGCAATAGTTTGCCGAGTCCATTATGAATAACATCAATACCTTTTTCATGCACAGATAAGAGCTTTAAGCCATCAACAGTAGGAGCAAATAATGTGGCATTATGAGCAAGCGTAAACGGTGTTTTTTTTATGACCTTTCCTGTTGCAGTACTCATTTTTACAATGTCCTGACCCACAACGTACACTAATTGTGTTTTATCACGACTAAAAACCAATTGCTCTACTTCAAAAGCAAATACCCCTTGTGTTAGCCAATAAGCAATAAAAGAAAGCAACAAGGATAATACGCACTTTGTATTCAGCATAGACAGTTATTCCATTAGCTAATATGAAGATATTAGCTCAACAGTAAAACGATTTTAAAATTATAGCAATACGTTAATTAAGTCGTTGTCTAACCATTTTAGTTTGCTTTCCGCTTAATCTTGATTAAGCGCGCTAGCACTAGCATCAGGTTGCTTTTTCTTCTCAGACTGCAAAAGAACTTTTAGAGGAGTCATTTTACACGTTCCTTGACGCTCACATTTAATCACCTCAGGAGCGGGTGTTATTTGCTTTTCTTGCTTATCAACAGCAAAAGCTAAGTTTAATACGATGGTGGTGATAAAAATGATACTGATTAACTTTTTCATCTCAAGCCCTTATCTGAATATTGATGGATGCGTTAAGCATATAACAATCACCAATGTCTCAATATCCCTCAAATTAAGGATAAGCATAATTTATTCATAAGTTATTATTATTTTATATGTATTTATTAAGCCAATTGACACTATTACACACATTGAAACACTACCTATTATTCAGAGTTCAGTTGTCGTTTACTTATAACCATGTTTACTATGCAAGAAAAATAAAATAAAAAATAAAATTACAAGCTCACTCCCTAACAAACTCTAAAACTTATAAGGGCTAAACCATTATGTATAATCACTTAAAATCACGCTTCTTACCCTTTGTATTTCTGCTTACACTTGGACTTGGACTTCTTAGTCAACAAGCTAATGCACTGAATATAGAACCCTTAGCACTAGTACTAAAACCATCAGGTGGGGGGGCTAATCAAACATTCCGTGTTACTAATGATTCAAGTGAACCTATTGCCGTACAATTTAGCATCACCACTCGCCAACAGCAAGGTGATAAGGAAATTCGTCATCCTGCGGATAATCAGTTTTCCATTTATCCACAACAAACCATTATTCCAAGTAATACAACGCAGAAAATTCGTGTTAAATGGCTTGGCAGCCCCACAATGGCAAGTGAACAAGCTTATCGCCTAATTTCAGAACAGGTGCACGTTTCACTGAAAAAAGAACAACAATCAGGAGTGAATATGTTAATGACTATGATTAGTTCTTTATATGTTCGTCCTGCTAAGACAAAGAGCAGCCTTATCGTAAAAAATATACAACAACAAGGAAGAAGTCTCTCAGTTACACTAAATAATTCAGGAACTCGCCACCAACTCATTAAGTCTGCCGTTCTCACCTTAACAAATAATAACAAAACATTAACCCTAAACGAGAAGAATCTAAAAGGTTTAGTGGGAAACAATGTACTCGCAGGTGCAACACGTCGTTTTAATATTCCCTTACCTAAAGGCTTTGCTAATGGACAATGGCAAGGCTCTTTAAGCAGCATAAAATAACACACGACACATTTGCATGGTCTTAGACAAATCAAGTAAGACCATGCCGTCATCCATTAATAATAATTCTAATTTACAAGGGGGCAGGAAACAGCGTAAAGCAAAACCAAGGTATGCTATTCTTTTTTTTCTACCAACTCTTATTACGTTATTCTTTTCAATGGCAAAGAAGCGCTCTTGCTATTTTTTTATATTGCCTCTGTATAGCTCCTCCCCTTTATGCTGACAACCAAACTGCAATGATGCAAGCCATGTTTGCTAAAGCCTTTGGTAAAAAAGCAGATGCTCCAAGTAAGAGTTTAGCTGATTTACGTATTAACAATAGTAGTTATAACCAACAAATAGAAGTTTATAGCAATGAACAAAAAGAAATTGATCGTGCAGATGCTGCTGCATTACTCCTTGTATTCCACGACGTACTCACTGAATCCTTCTTTAAAGAAATAAAAAAGTCGCTTGAGACACGCAAAAAAATAACGTTTGCACACCTTACCGCAATGGGTATTGAAACAAGCTACAACGCTACAAATCTGAGTCTAGAAATAGAGATCAAACCTGAGTTGCAAAAACCGCGTATTCTCACCATGCATCATCAAAATAATACAACCTTACGTGCATCGAATCGAATACAACCAAGCGATTTCAGTGGCTATGTTAATCTTTATTCTATACTCAATACATCGACAACCTTATCTGCTCCTCATTTAAAATTACGTTTGGATGGCAGCTTAAACATTCATGGATATGTACTCGAAAGCACAGCAAATAATGATGGTGAACAATGGACGCTTGGCGATACTTTATTGACTTATGATCGGCCTGATAAGCTATATCGCTATAAAACAGGTGATATTTCAACACTCACCAAAGGCTTTCAAGATAATTACTCACTCAGAGGAATAAGCTTAACCAAAAACTTCTTTATGGATTCTAAGCTACAAATCAAACCAAAGGCAAATTCCACCTTCACTCTTAGTACCCGATCAGAAATTGAAGTTTATGTGAATGATAAATTATCCAAACGGTTTCAACTTGACAAGGGTAAATACAC
>DRMA01000068.1 GCA_011375245.1 Thiothrix sp.
CGCCATATAATGTGATTCCCAACAGGAGGTTGATCAAGCTTCACCACATCAACAAGCAAAGCATCAGGCATCAATAAATTACCTTGCTCAGTTGGTACAATATGACATTTCAATTCAGGTTTATAATTCATATTGATTCAACCAATAAGTTATTTAAACAGGACTTTATAGTATTTGATAACTGCTTTGCCTCCCAAGGCTTACCAATAAAGCTTGTTGCACCTAGTTTTTCTGCATGTTTTTTATGTTTAGCACCTGAGCGTGATGAAATCATAATAACAGGTAAATGCTTCAATTCATTACTATCCCTTAATCGACCTAATAACTCAAAACCATCCATGCGTGGCATTTCTATATCTAAAAGAATAATATCAGGAATACCTACCTCTAAGACCTCTAGTGCATTAAGCCCATCCGTTGCTGTCATCACAGTATAATTAAGTTTTGTGAGTAAACTCTCAGTAATCTTACGTACTGTTATTGAATCATCTACAACTAGTACTTTCGTTTTGCTTTGCGCAAGGTCTGCTTTCACTTTATTACCACAAATTGCTTCTCCAGCAACTCCCATACGGATAAGTTCGTGAGCATTCAGCAACAATACAATACGTCCACTCATGATAGTTGCTGATGAAAGAAGTTGTGATTCATCAAATAAAGGCCCTAATGGCTTTAACATAACTTCACGACTACCTTTGATTTCATTGACATGATAAGCAATACGCTGCTCATTTTCCTCTAACAAAATTAACGGATATGTTATATCTTGTTCATTTTCATGCACATCAAACGTTCCCAAGCCAAGCGTTTCGCCTAAATGCTTAAGCACATATTGCCTTCCTCCAATATTCACACTAGGTGCTTGCATTGCATAACGCCTAGCTAACTCAGCTGCTGATAAACGTTGCATTCCCTCCAATTTGGCAATAGGCAGTGCAACAATTTCATCACACACTCCTAAAAGCATTACTTGGTTAGTAGCAAGATTATAGGGTACACGCAACGTAAACCGAGTAAACTTTCCTCTCTCCGAATCAATAACAATATTACCACCTAAGGTATTTACTTCAGTATTAACAACATTCATACCAACACCACGCCCTGAAATTTGACTAATGGCATTGGCTGTCGAAACACCTGATTTTAAAATAAGTTGATAAGCTTCTTGGTCACTTAAACAAGTTGTTTCATTGATTAACCCCTTGCTAATGGCCATTTTTTTGAGTTTATCAATATCAATCCCCTGCCCATCATCTTGCAAAGTAATAACCACTTCTGGACCTTCACGAGAAAATTCTAAAAATATCTTACCCACTTCATTTTTATTGTTTTTTAATCTTTGCTCAGGGTGTTCTATACCATGAGCAAGCGAATTACGAATCAAATGTTCTAACGAGGCAGTAATTCTCTCCAAAATTGTTCTATCTAATTCGCACTGTTCATCAGCAATCTCCAATTCAACTTTTTTACCCAATTCAGTAGCGGTTTGACGTACAATTCTTTTCAAACGGGAAGATAGACTGGTGATTTTCATCATTCTTGTTCGGATCAATCCATCTTGTAACACTTTGAAAGAAGCACGTTGTTCATCAATGGTTTTTTCCATTGTTTTCAATCCCCCTTCTAGTGTCTCCGTCAAACTTTCCAGATCATTAAGACTTTCTGCCAAGGCACGCGATTGTTGTTGTAATTCGGAATACTCATCCATTTCTAACGGATCAAAGCTACTCTTTACACGAGATAAGTCAGCTACTTTATTTCCTGACTTAATTAAGGAATCTGTTTCTAATTCTAGTGTTCTTATTTGTTTTTTAAGACGTATCGTCGTACGCTTTAATTCATCAATCTGATTGCTATTATCCTCATATTGCTCCACTAGACGCATATTTTGATCGCCCCATTCATGCGTAGTACTAATGAGGTTATTAATAATTTTAGTCGATACCTTAATAGATGACGTGTCTACTTGATGCTTATCAACTTCTGCTTGCTTTTGTGCAATAGCAGGCAATAGTATTTCTGCTGAAATTGACAATTCATCCGCACATGCTGCTAATACTTTTTCCAAGTCACTTGTATGCTGTACACCTACACCTAAGTCATCATCAGCTAATGATGTGCTTAGTGGAACATCCAAAGGTACATCTAAGACCTCTAAAGCCCCTTCCTCAAGAAGAGGTCTTTTGTTTTCAACATTCACAACAGCAAGGTCTTTTTCCTCCGTTTTATTAGTAATAATATTAGCAACGATGCTTTTATCTTGCTGCTGAGGCTCCATCGTTAAGACTTTTTCGCCAGAAAGCTGTTGTAATTCTTCAATTAATTGCGTTGCAGGCTCAATGGCGACTCCCAAAGATGCCTTTTCATACATGCGATATAACTCGTCATTTACCTCTTGTAATTTAAACAACAACTGATTATCCGTATCAACCTTATGTTGAGCAACTTTGCTCAATAAGGATTCACCTGCATGACTGAGATCACCAATGGCAACCAACCCTGTCATTCTTGCACCACCTTTTATGGTATGTAATTGCCGTTCTGCTCCTGCTATCGCTTCAGCATCTGTTGGATCATCAACAAGTGCCTGTGTCGTTAGCTCAAAAGCCTCAAGAAGCTCAGCAAACTCTTCTAAATAAAGCGCAAAAAGAGGATCTAATACTTCTGCTTTCTTAGTAGCCTCATCACCCACATTATTTGATTCAGATTCAACAGTTTTCTTTACACTCTCGATTCCTTTTGCATCAATTTCATTCGTTGTTGTCTCATCTAATACAACAACGTTTGCTACTTTTTCAAATAGCTCAATAGATTCATTATTTGATAATTTTTCTGCATCACTAATAAGGCGTTGTATCGCTTCATCCTGTACCTTGGCATGAAGTAAACCTTCTTTATTAGCTTGTAAATAAGCAATAAATGTCTCAACTAAAACAGTAAAAGCATCATCTTGCGCTATTTTTTCTTCAATTAATTTATTAAAAAGATTTTCAAAAGCCCAAAAAAAATCACCAATAACCGTTGCACCAACCATACGTCCACTTCCCTTTAACGTATGGAACGCGCGACGCATTTCACGTAATGAATCACCATTACCTATATTTTCTTTCCACTTGTCATACTGTTGAAAAATGAGGTGATATTGTTCATCAGCTTCTTCTTTAAAAATAGCTTTTAATTCATCTTCTATACTTTTACTCTGAGAATCTTCAATATTCTCAATTTGTTGCAAATCAGTTTCATCAATAACATCTTGTAATTGTTCTTCATGCTGAAGAGTCTTAGTTTCTATTATGCCGCCAGAATTGATTCCATTTTGTTCTGACAGATCTGCTTTTTGTTGCAAATCAGTTTCATCAATAACATCTTGTAATTGTTCTTCATGCTGAAGAGTCTTAGTTTCTATTATGCCGCCAGAATTGATTCCATTTTGTTCTGACGGATTTGCTTTTTTAGTCTTGCTACCTCATCTAACACCAAGCTTATCTCTTCCTCAATACCGTTATACAAATGGCATTGTTGATGTAACTGCCGCAAATTCTGGTAAGCATCCTCCAAAACAAAGAGATGATCAGTACAATTACGTAAAGAGAGAAGCGATGACTCAAGGGATACTAAAACATCTGCTAATCTTGCTAATCCATGCTTTGACTGTAATAACGTTTTATCGACAATCGCCTGCCTGATATAACTTAATCCACCTTTTGCCAATGGCAACAGTTCTGATAAATTAAGAAATGCGAGTGTATTTTCTACTATTCCAAGAAACTGACAAGCAAACTCTAACTCATCATCTTCTGTATTCTTTTCAAAACTATTAAGACTATCAATTACTTTTTCTAAATCATTCGTAAGAATAGTAAACAGTGCTTTTCGAGCACTATAGTCAGAAACTTGATAATGACCATCATTGGTAAATAAAACTTGAGTCGCATCTTCACCCGTTTCTGCATATTGTTCTAAAATATCCTGAACCCTTAACCATTCAGTTGCGACTTCAATGCGACGTTCAGCAGTAAATTGACGTGGCTGATCAATCAATACTTTAAATTCATCAACTTGTTCATTGACAATAGTTGCTAATCGTCCAAGCCCTAGCATTCTTAATGTTGTTGCTGTTTTTCTACTTTTATCAATAATGAAACGCATAATCCCTTCATCAGGATCACGTTCCATTGACTCAAAACCCTCCATAATACTTTGCATATCATCCTTAACCGTTGCAGAAACGGCTTTCCACAACTGTTGCCCTGGAGAGGTATAATGCTTCCTAAGCTTTTGTAGCGATTCACCTTGAGGAAGATAAATATCAAGTCGATAAACCTCTTTTACCGCATCAACCAATGGGATACCTTTTTCTGCTAAACCAATATAATAAAGCAGATTTCGTTTTAACTCTTGCAGCTCTGCGGTACTAACAAACGCTTCTGAGCATTGTTGGCTTTCTTTAGCTAACTGCCGATCAAGATTACCAATTAACAACTTAACAGCAATCCCTACCTCAAGTTTTTTTGCCCGAATCGCAAGAATAAGTGCTTGAGCAACCCACCAAAAGATACGCATATTCACGTCATTATGAATACGAATAAGGTCATTATTAATTGCTTGCATCGTTTTTAATGCATGATCAGCCTGACTATCCTTAAACCATGTTAAGAGCGCTTTTTGAAAATGCATACGTAGATGCTTATAAATTTGACTGCGTTTTTCTACAGATAATGACACTCGCTTATAGGCATCCAGATGCTTATTAACCGTATCATCTTCTTCAGGTAAAAAAACCAATAACTCTGAAAGAAGCTCCACACCTCTAGCCGCACGCAATTCGTTCAGTAATGGCAACATAACAATAGGCAAATCTGCATAACCATCTTGCAAATGCTGAAGATATTCAGATAATTGCGATACTGCTTGATGAAGCACTTTTAGCGTAGCTTGTGTGTCACCTACTTTATTATCACGCAATGCAATGAGTAATAATCGTATTTCCTGAGAAAGTGTTGCTCCACCTTGAACACCAATCGCATTCATGGTTTTTTCTATATCTTGCATTATGTCATGGGCATGATCAACAAGAGCATTTTCATCAAATGCTGCATAATTTTCTAGATATCTTGTAGTCTTACTTAATTGCTGTTCGGTTTCTTGTCTAACCCATTCAACACGTGTACTAAGACTAGCTTTATTAGAAAGCATAAGTCACCTTAATTTATAATTATTAGAATTTCCTTATTATCTACTACAGATATTCACTTGTTAAATTTCCGCGCCCTTTGGCTACGCTCAGGGATCTAGTACCCTGAGCATAGCCAAAGGAAAATTATTTATGTGAAAAGCTATATAAGATTTATAATGAACCACCTATACACTTATTACTGTTTTTTCTTCTTTATACAGATCAAATTCACCATCATTTTCTTGCATAGAATATTCATCATGATCATGCAATACAGCATTATCATTCTTGCTATTTTCTCTCTCAACATCAACACTCATAACATTAAGCGTTGGTAACTTAAAACGATACACTGATACTTGTAATTCATTTGATGCACTTGTGAGATTATTAATCATCTCAGTCGTTTCATTCACACGCTCAAATGCTTGCAAATTTAACTCCTGAATAGAAAGCATTTTATCTTTTGAACGCAATGCTAGATCTTCTTGATCTTTTGTCACCTTTGCAATATTAGCCATTAATTTAGCAATTCGTGCTGATTCAGACTCTACTTCTTCCAATGCTTTGCCTGCATTTTCAGCAGCTGTTGTTCCTTGCACAACATGGGTAATCGTCTCTTCCATTGATGTTACTGTTTCTTGTGTATCACTTTGCATAGTACGAACCAAAACGTCTGCTTTACGTGAAGTAGCCGCTGCTTTTTTAGCCAACATTTGCACTTCTTCAGCAACGCCCCCAAAACCTTTTCCAGCATCCCCTACACTCGTCATTTGTATCGACGCATTAAGCGCTAAC
>DRMA01000069.1 GCA_011375245.1 Thiothrix sp.
AACATGGCAGTGCTTACTTTTTGTTGCATCACCTGTCGGCTTTCGGTGTAATCGGCTAAGCGTTCTAATACAGCATCAAGGTGACCTGATTTTTCACCCGCAGCAACTGTTGCTTGAAATAAATGTGGAAAAGCAGCAGGAAATATTTTTAGTGCGGCAGCGAGTGAATGACCTTCTTTTACCTTGGCACGTACCGCTGACATGATGCGTTGTACGTTTTCTTTGTCGGTTTGTTTTGCTGAGGTGCCAAGCGCTTCTTCTAATGGTGCACCTGCTTGAATTAGTGTAGCAAGCTGACGTGTGACAAGAGCTAATTCAGCTGGTTTCATTTTGCCACGCTGTGTACTCATACTTGATGCTTTGTTTGAGTCACTTTGTACAGGGATTATTTCCAGCGGAGTATTGCCACCATCACGTAGCAGTTGCCGCACTTGGCGTGCAGTATCGGCTTCTAGTATGCCTTTTTCTTCTTTGCCTTTTGGTGTTAAAGCGATATATTCAAATGCTGGCATGGTTAATAATAGTATTAATAATTATGATTATGATTGATCTGCACGGGTAACTCGCAACACTTCTTCCAATGTTGTTTTGCCTTCTAAAATCAGCCGAATGCCATCCGCTCTAATGCTCGGAGATTGGGTGCGAGCATATTTTTCTAGGGCTTGTTCGCTGTTATCGTTATGTACCATTGTACGCAAGATTTCATCAAAACCAACCAGTTCATAAATACCATTTCGACCCGTATAACCTAATTGATTACAGACAGAGCATCCTTGTGGGTGGTATAAGGTGGGTGGTGTTCTAGGGTCAACTTTTAACATTTTGCATTCGGTTTCATTAGCGGGGTAGGCTTGTTTGCATTCATTGCAAAGCAGACGCACCAGTCGCTGTGCGACAACGCCAATAAGGCTTGATGAGAGTAAGTAAGGTTCAACCCCCATATCACGTAAACGTGTCACAACCCCTACAGCCGTATTAGTGTGTAAGGTTGAAAAAACAAGGTGTCCCGTTAAACTGGCTTGAACGGCAATTTCGGCAGTTTCTAAATCACGTATTTCACCTATCATTACCACATCGGGATCTTGGCGCAGTATGGCGCGTAGACCACGTGAAAAACTCATATCAACTTTGTTATTGACCTGTGTTTGACCAATACCATCAAGGTAATACTCAATGGGGTCTTCAATGGTTAGAATATTGCGGCTGCTATGGTTCAGGTCAGTTAGAGCGGCATACAAGGTAGTTGTTTTACCAGAACCTGTAGGTCCTGTGATGAGAATAATACCATGTGGCTTTTGGATCAATTGCGTGAGTTCTTCTTGAGTCGCTGAGTCCATGCCTAAATGGTTAAGATTGAGTCGCCCCGCTTGTTTATCTAATAAGCGTAATACAATGCGTTCATTATAGCCTGAGGGTAGAGTGGATACCCGTACATCAACAGGACGACCTGCAACGCGCAATGAAATACGGCCATCTTGCGGAATACGTTTTTCTGCAATGTCGAGTTTAGCCATGACTTTTATACGTGAAACAATGAGTGGCGCTAAGGCACGCGGTGGCTCTAACGCCTCTCTTAGCACACCATCCACACGCATGCGTACCGTCATGCGGTTTTCATAAGTTTCGATATGAATATCAGAAGCGTCTTGTTTAATCGCTTGGGTTAATAAAGCATTGATAAGACGAATAATCGGTGCATCATCTTCTGATTCAAGTAAATCTTCAGGTTCTGGTAGAGCATCAGCAATATCATGAAGATCAAGTTCTTCACCAATATCGCTCATCATTGCTTTGGTATTGCCTGCTGATTTGTCATAGCGGTTGGCTAATAATTTATCAAAAACGTTGGCCTCAATGGCTTTGAAGGTAATTGGGCAGTTGAGAAAACGACGTGCTTCACTGGCAGCTAATGCGGTTATGCCTGGTTTAAAGAGCAATGTTATTGCTTCGTTTGTCGTGTCTTCTGTACTAATTACCACACCATGACGTTTTGCAAAGGAATAAGGTAGTTCCTTTGTTGCACTAATGTTTTGATTATCTTGTATGTCAATAATATCCCTAATTTCATCCATGTTAATCAACCATATCATCAAGAAAAGGAACAGCAGTACTTTGTGTTTGTGGTGCTGTTTGTTGTGGCGCTGAACGATACGTTTGTGTTGGCACAGGAAGTTCGTTGATTGTGTTTCTATAAGGTTGCTTTATTGGATCTTGAGTAATGAGCTTGTTTATGTTAGGTAAACGATTTGCACGATGTTTGAATGTGCCACGCCCTAAAACTCGACTACCTTTTTGCTGGTGTTGCATGGCTGAATATTTTTGTTTGGTATAGGCGCTTGCGGTTTCTGGGGTGCGCATAATGACAGGGTGGATAAAAACCATTAGGTTTTGTCTTTCTTTATTTGTTTTATCATGACGAAATAGGTTGCCTACAACAGGTAAATCCCCTAATACGGGGATTTTTTCTTGGGTATCCCGAAACGTATTTTCAATCAAACCACCAAGTACTAATACTTCCCCATCTTCTACCATTACGTTGGTCGTAATTGAGCGTTTATTCGTAATAAGATCCGCAGCACCCGCATTACTTGCTGCAAGACTAGATGTTTCTTGTTCAATAGCGAGTTTTATGCTGGTGCCTTCATTAATTTGTGGCGTTACTTTTAGCGTTAAACCAATATCTTGTCGTTCTATCGTGCTAAATGGATTGCTAGCACTTGCACCACCATTACCTGTGCTGCTAAATGAACCTGTGAGTAGTGGGATATTTTGTCCAACAACAATACTTGCTTCTTCGTTATCCATTGTGACGAGTGTGGGCGTTGAAAGTATATTGGTTGCTGCATCTGATGAGAGTGCATTGAGTAAGGTAACAAATTGCATGCCACCTGATTCCCCACCAAGACCCAAGAGTGCTCCAGGAGCTGCTGAAGCGGCTCCTGATGCAATAGCTGCGCCTACAGTAAGAATATTACTTGCACCTGCACTGCTGAAGTTAGTAACGCCTACAGGACCTGAGCTGTTTCCAGCAAGACCATTAAAGCCAAATTGAATGCCAAGCGCTGATGATAAATTGGTTGATACTTCAGCAACAATGGTTTCAATCATCACTTGGGCACGTCTTACATCAAGTTTAGCAATGACGACCTCAAGGTTTTTTAGAACCTCGGGATCAGCAGTAATGATAAGGGAGTTACTGGACTCATCAGCTTGAATATCAATATTGTTACCACCACCTCCTGAACTTGCACCAGGGTTTTGTGCGGATTTTGCTTTGCCGTCCTTATTGGCAATTTGGCTGGTTTTTGATATGCCTTGTAGTACGGTAGCAAGGTCAGTGGCTTTTGCATAACGTAGGTAAATAACCTTAGTATTGCCTTCTTTTTGTTTTGGAATATCTATTTTTTCGACAATACGACGAATGCGGGTACGTGTTGCTTTATCACCAGTAACTAATAGGCTATTGGTTCTGTCATCTGCTGAAACTTTATTTTTTGTGGAGAGTTTTCCCTTGACCCCTGTCTTATCCAGTGCCTTTATGGTTTGTACCACTTTTTTAGCATCGGCATAACGTAGTGGAATGACTTCAATTTGTTTTTCATCAGCGCGATCCATACGAATAATAATAGTTTCGAGCTTTTTTAGATCATCAACGCGCCCTGACATGATAACAGAGTTACTTTCAGCATGATGTTGGATTTGTATACCACGTGCGATGGGGCGTAATGCACTAACAATAGACAGTGCTGATACATGTTCGATTTGTACTAGGCGTGTTACTAGTTTTTCTGAAGACTGATTTTTGGTATTTTCAATAATTGGATGAGTTTGTTGTTTAGCAATGTTATTTGGAATTATTTTGGTGATTCCGCCTGTTTCAACAACCGCAAAGCCATGCACTTGCAGGACAGAAAGAAACGTGTCATAAAGTTCCTCATCACTCATATCTCTTCCAGTTACAACCGTTGCTGTTCCTTTGATTCTTGGATCAACAACAAAGTTTTTGCCTGTTATACGTGAGACTGTTTCTATGAGTACGTTGATATCAACGCCTCTAAGATTGAGTTGTTCCCCTTGTGCTTGCGTTGCTAGTCCGATAATAATTAATGGTATTGCTAAGTATTTTGTTTTACTTAGTAGCCACTGTGTTGTAAATATATTCATTTATTTGTTTATTTATTCATTGATTGATGTAGTCATGCGTTTTATTAACGGACGTTTTATGATTGTGTTTGTGAAAATAATTGTACTATAAGGTGCGGTTTTTAGCCATTTTATCGCGGAATCTTCACGTTATTCTCATTGTTCTATAGATCATGAGTCGTATTTGACAAGCCCTTTATGCAGATGAATGGTTGCAAGTTATAATCGCTTAACACATCCACACTAAGCGATTATACTCTATTTCCTTGAGTTTTTTATACAGGTTATTGATCAATGACTTATTCTTTGTCGTTAGGCTTGCATCTTTTGGGAGTCGTCGTCTGGGTTGGTGGTATGTTTTTTGCGTATATGGCATTGCGTCCAGCGGCTGCTATGGTGCTTGATGGTGCTTCTCGGTTAAAACTATGGAATGGTACTTTTAAACACTTTTTCCCATGGGTCTGGGGTTCTATTGCTCTTATTTTTTCCAGTGGTTACTTTATATTGTTTAGTTTGATTGGCGGTTTTGCTAAAGCTGCCGTTTATATTCATGCTATGCATGGTCTAGCAATTATTATG
>DRMA01000070.1 GCA_011375245.1 Thiothrix sp.
AAAGTTTTCATTGGGACGACCTACTTTACTAGTATGATTATCAAGATAAATGAGCATTGCAGGATCACGTGTAACAGCATGGAGTAATTGCTTAAAATTCCCTAACCCTTGTTGACGAAACAATATGTTTTGTTTTAATAGCAATGAAGGTTGATTAATTTTATTAATGGATGTTGTAAAATGGTTATGCCAAAAAAGTACCATCCGTTCGATTAAGGGATGTGGCGTGCGTAATAGCATTTGTACTTGCCATTGTTTAAGTAGCTGCTTATCGTTATTTAAGCGGTAATGTAACTTTTTACGCTGTTGCGGTGTATGTTTTCTATTCCACGTATGCCATCCCATTAATGCAGGTGTTGGTAATGTCCATTGTTTATTTGCCCCATAAACAATCTGACGCACACTTGCTGTTTTGGTGCTGCTTTGATAATGTTTTAGATCTTGCCAACGTACCCCCATACCTGTACGCACCATCAAATGGCGCATATCTTGTGTTGTTAAGATATTCATGAACCTTCTCTCGCTGAAGTTTTTTGAAGCTCCCTGCTTCTTATTAGTTGTTAGCACATAGCCCATTGTGCTTTTATGAGTAAAACATAACCATTGTAATATAATATTTATTTATAATTAGTATGAATTTTAATCAAAATGATAAGTATTTTATTGGCTTATTTGTTTATATGTTGTTAGACAATCGTGTAATCTATGAGCGATATTATAAAGTAAGTCAGTGTAGTGGTTGTGTGTTACAGGAAGTGTGCTACCAACAGGATCAAGTAGAGTAATATTGATGGAGGTTCCTTCAGTCAGTACTTTGGTCAATGCTTCGCTAGCTGTTGGTTGAGAAACTAAACAGCGTATTTCTGTTGTTTTTATTAGTTGACGTAGATGGTGCATGCTTTTAATGCCGAGTGGCAGGTCTTCATAGAGATTAATTATTTCGGGAGTTTCTAAGCCATAGTGTTTAGCAAAATATTGGAAGCTGACATGGAACATTAAGTAGGGTTCATGTTGATCATTGCGTAATAATTGGCGAATATTTTGATCAGTTTTCTTAATGTCTTCTATTAGTTTCTGGCTATTTTTTTGATAAAACGGGGCATGTGTTGGGTCTATTTTTATAAGTTCCACAGTAAGGTATTGAGCTATTTTTATGGCGTTGTTAGGGTTAAGCCAGAAGTGTGGGTCTTGTGATGTTGTGATGTTGTGTCCTCTTTTATGCTTTACATGCTCCATATGTTTCTCATGTCTTTCATGTCTTTCATGGTGTGAATGTTGGTGCTTTTTAGGCATTGGTAAAAAGGTGAGCGTAGGACTATCAGCCAAAGTAATAATCGTTTGTGTATTTGGATTGAGTAATGGTGTTATAAATTGTTCAAGTGTTGGTGAAACATAAACAACAATAGCAGTCTGTGATAACTTGCGTAAATCAGAAGGACGAAAACTATAGTGGTGTAAGTCAATATTATCAGGTAGTAATTGCGTTGTTTTCATTTGCTTGCCAACGATAGCATTTACTAGTAAACAAGCAGGTTTAATGGTACAGACAATAGTGCTTGACGATGCTGTTGCAGAGAGAGTTAAAGAGGTGAAGGCGAGCAGTAAAAAAATGCGTATAATGCAGGTCACTTTTAATAATACCATTCTGATGGAGAGAAAATAGACTGAGTTTTATGCCTAACAAACTACTGTCATTACACCATATTTGCTTGTCGTTAGGTCAGCGTGACATCTTGCGTGATATTAGTCTGGAATTACACGCGTCGAGCATTTTAACGGTTATTGGCCCGAATGGGGCGGGTAAATCAACGCTTATTCGTATTTTATTAGGCTTGCAGCAAGCGAGTTCTGGAATCGTTTGGCTACGTGATAAGTTGAGTATTGGCTATGTACCTCAAAAACTGACTATTAATGCGCAGATTCCATTGTCTGTTCGTCGTTTTGTTTCTTTAGCAAGAGCAAAATCGTTTAAACAACATACCCTTGAAAATATAATGGATTCTGTTGGTGCATTGCATGTGCTTGATCAACCCGTACATTCTATTTCTGGCGGAGAATTGCAACGTGTTTTATTAGCGCGAGCATTACTGAATGAGCCTGAATTATTAGTGCTTGATGAGCCTGCTCAGGGGGTTGATATTAATGGACAAGCAGAAATGTATCGTTTAATTGACTGCTTGGTTAAAGAACGTGGTTTTGGGGTGTTAATGGTTTCTCATGACTTGCATTTGGTCATGGCAAAAGCCGACCAAGTCTTATGTTTAAATCAACATATTTGTTGTCACGGTAAGCCTGAAGCAGTGAGCCAACATCCTGAATATCTCAAATTATTTGGTAATATTGCTGCCACACGTGATATTGCTATCTATACGCATGATCATGATCATCAACATGGTTTGGATGGTAATGTCTGTTCACTAAAAAACTGTGAACGGCGCAAGGCTTAGTGGTTAACAGTATGATTATTGATGATTTTATCTTGCGTGCTTTAATAGCAGGTCTGTGCGTTGCTGTAATGACAGGCGGTCTAGGGGTTTTTATTCTTTGGCGGCGTATGGTTTATTTTGGGGATACTATTTCTCATGCGTCTTTACTGGGAGTTTCTTTAGGTTTTTTGTTAGGCGTGAGTATTAATATAGGCATTATTGTTATCAGCTTATTGGTTGCTTTATTAATGGTCTATATGCAACGTAAACGCAGCTTAGGTAATGACACAATGCTGGGTATACTTGCGCATAGTGCTTTGTCATTGGGGCTGATTACTATGGGATTTATTGAGGGTGTGCAAATTGACTTAAATGCATGGCTTTTTGGCGATATTCTTGCAGTTAGTTATACAGATTTAGTCTTTTTATTGCTTGCTACAGTTGTTGTGTGTGGCATTTTAGGAGTTATTTGGCAGCCACTACTTTCACTAACTGTAGATGAAGACTTAGCGTGTGTGGAAGGGGTAAAGGTGACACAGGTTGGTTTACTTTATACCGCCCTTATTGCCTTAACAGTTGCGGTTACGATGAAGGTCATTGGTGCGTTACTCATTTCGTCGATGTTGATTATTCCAGCAGCAGCGGCAAGGCGATTAGTGACAACACCCGAACGTATGGCATTGATGGCGATTGTGATTGGCATTATGGCAGTGCTTGGCGGAATGCTTCTTTCATGGTTTTGGGATACACCTGCGGGGCCATCGATTGTGATGGTTGCAACAACCTTATTTATTGTCATACATTTTATACCACCTTTTCAAACAGGGTAATTTTAGTGGGCTGGTAAAAGTATTTTCTAAGGAAACTTTATGCTATTGAATCGTTTATTGTTAGTTTTTATTTTTTATGGGGTTACGTTTACGAGTGTTTATGCTGTTGAACACTCTTTTGCTCAACAGTATAAAGAGACGTTTGCACATTTTATTGACACCTCGTTAACGGGAAAAGGACGTGAAAGTTTTGAGGCAATGGTTAAAGAAGTAGAAAATAATATCCAATGGCATGACCAAAAAGCAAAGAATAAATACCTTGATGCCTATGAGCGTTCATTACCCTTTATGATGAAACTAGGTCGTGATGATGTGCCTAAAATAGTGTTTTTGATTCCTTATCTTGAATCGACATGGCAAGGGAAAAAAGGCAATCCAGCCTCTGATTATGGCTATTGGCAAATGGTACCAGAAGTGATTAATGAAATTAGACAGCTCGATGAGGCCTCTGATCGTTTAATGCAAGCGGATGCAAACACGGCACGAGCGGATATTGAACTAAGCACAGAAGCAGCGTTGATTCATTTATACCGTTATTATTTTTATTTTCGTCATGTTGCAGGCTTTGCTGAAGAAGATGCGTGGTTATTTAGTATGATTGCCTTTAATTGGGGGGCAGGAAATATTAAGGCAACGATTGCTACAATGAAAAAGAAAGGCAAAACAGTGACTTTTTCTTCGTTTTACCATTACTTGTATACCCTAAATAAGATGAAAAAAGGCAAAAGCAAGACGGAAGCACAATCTTCACGTGTAGCATTGGAGTATTTGCCAAACTTATGGAATATTATGCTATTAATCCAGCAAAGAAGTAAGTTGGCGAAAAAATGATTGTTTAGTGTGTTTCTATAATTTTTCACATAATGGGCTACTGGTTAATGGTTCAATGTGAAAAGAATTATCTAAATATCGATCAGACTTATCTTTACATGATGAAACTATTGATATAATTCAGGATGGATATAGAAAATGTCATTATCTCTTGTTGTTTTCGCCTATACTGGCTATGCCCAATGTTTTATAAGGAAAGGCGCGATGACAAATACGTTTACTATTGCAGATATTTCTTTTTATTCCTCCTCAGTTGTAAAGGAAGCAGCAGCAATAGAAAATATTGACGTTGACCAGAATACGCTGGTAATTACACGTTTTGCTTCACCAGTAAATGATTTTGCGGAGTTGATTGCTGTTGCAAGTCATAAAGGTTTGTGTTTGTTAGAGTATAGTGATACGGGTCGTGTGGAGCGACAACTTGCCTTATTAAAAAAATACCATGCAGCACCACTTACAGTAGGTAACAGCCCCTTTTTTGCTTTATTGTACCAGCAGTTGCACGCTTATTTTTCAGGGACATTAACGCATTTTACGGTTCCATTGGATATTCGTGGGACAGCGTTTCAAATACAGGCATGGGATGCATTGTTGACGATTCCCTATGGTGAAACACGCTCTTACCAACAACAGGCAGAAGCTATTAATAATCCAAAAGCAGTACGTGCAGTTGCTAATGCCAACCGTAATAATCGTGTGAGTATTATTATTCCCTGCCATCGCGTTATTGGTAAAAATGGCACAATGACAGGGTATGGTGGTGGTATTTGGCGCAAAGAATATTTGTTAAATTTGGAAGTAAGAACTTAGGTTTTATCATAATTTTAATTTTATTAACCAACGGTTGGATTAAGGCAAAATGTCTTAGCGAAAGCGTTGCCAAAGGAGAGGTTAGATGTTTAATAAACGTTTCAAAATCGGTATTATTATTTTCATTACAAGTTTATTGATAAGTTGTGGTGCAACACCAAAAAATAAGTTAGTTGGTAAGTGGGCGGATGCAGGGCAAGAGAAGTCAGGGGATTATATGGAGTTTCTTGAGGATCATACGGTTGTTATGCATACAAAAGCCGTGCAAACGCCTCTTTTAGGTAAATGGGCTATAGCGGATGGAGGGAGTGTAAAAGTAGACTTAACCGTTGCTGAGACAACACAGAGTATTTTATTTCAATTTGAGGATGATCAGCTTAGCTCAACAGGACCTAATGGTGCTAAAAATAAGTTAGTCAAGCTTTAGCATAGCGTTTTGCGCTTAAATAATTTCTCAGATAAGTGAGTATTTAGATAGCGTGGGACTATTTTTGTCCCACGATTTTATTTGTAGAGAATTAGCTCGTTACGTAAACAGATTAGAAGCATGTTTGAGCGTAGTGAATTCCTGCTGATTTAAGAATAACCAATATGGCTTGTTGGATTTGTTACTAATAAAACGCCTCCATAACCAACATCATTACTGTTAAAAATAGCACGGTCATAATACCTCCCGCACGTAAAAAGTCAGTTACTCGATATCCACCAGGCCCCATAATTAACGCATTTACTTGATGAGTTGGAATAAGGAATGAGTTGGAAGTAGCAACTGCAACTGTCAATGCAAAAAGGGCAGGATTTCCTCCAACACCAATCGCAATATTTACCGCTAAAGGCACTAATAACACTGTTGCACCTACATTTGACATCACTAAGCTAAACAGTGTTGCTAGTATGGCAATGGCTAGTTGTACTACCCATATAGGCATATCTCCTACAACAACCAATGTTTGTTCGGCAATCCATTTAGCCGTTCCTGTTTGCTCAACGGCTAAGCCGAGTGGAATCAAACTAGCCAGTAAAAATACGGTTTTCCATGAAACGGCACGATAGGCTTCATCAATATTGATAACACCTGAAATAATCATACCAATCGCACCTGTTAATAGCGCAACCGATAATTTAAGATCAGTAAATAACACCATTGATAAGGCGACAAAGAAGAAAAATAACGCAGGGCCTACCTTATTAGGGCGGAGTTCTTCACGAGGAAACTCGGTTGTGATGACCACAAAATCACGTGATTTTTCAATACGCATTAAAGCTTCCCATGTTGTATGTACAACGAGTGTATCGCCTGAATGCAAAGGGAGATTACGAATATCATCACCTTCATGCATCGTTTTTCCATCACGATGTAAGCCAACCATGGCTAAACCATAGGTTTTACGCATCCATACATCACGTGCGCTTTTACCGAGTAAACGTGAACTCGGGGGAATAACTACTTCTGCAATACCTGCTTTGCTAATAGATAAATCATTGGCAAAGGTACGTAATTGTTCACGTTTTTTGAGATTGTACTTGTCAATAAAGTGTTCTAAATCTTTATTTTCAGCGACTACACCAAGTACCATTCCTGCGCTTAAGCCCGTGTCACGATCTAAGGCTCCAGGACCAACACGGGTTTCTTGTCCTGATAACTTAGTAGCGATAATACGCACACAGTAGTTCGTTTCGATATCATCTAAATGTTTGCCAATAAGCTCACTGTTGTCAGTAACGACAACTTCAAATAATTCATAGTCTAAACCATACACATCATGGAAATATTCCATGGCTGCTGATGCACTGGTACTGCTTTCTTTTTGACCTGAGGGTAAAACATATTTTCCTGCAATAATGAAGTAGAGTACACCTGCGATAATTAAGGCAACACCAATAGGTGTAGTGGAGAACAGTGACCATAATTCCATTTGTTGCTCAGGAGGTAAGGCGCTATTAGAGCTAATCATTAATTCATTGAGTAAAATCAGTGGTGATGAACCGACCATTGTGATCGTACCACCTAGTACTGCACAAAACCCCATGGGCATTAATAAGCGTGACATTGGTAAGCCTGAACGTGCTGAAATACGTGCAACAACGGGTAAAAAAAGTGCCGCTGCCCCCACATTTTGCATAAAGGATGAAATAAACCCAACGGTCGTGGAAACAATAGGGATAATTCGTGTCTCAGATGTGCCACCCACATTTAAAATAAAACTAGCAACACTATTCATCATGCCTGTTTTATCTAATCCTGCACCAATAATCATCACGGCAATAATTGACATAACCGCATTGCTGGCAAAGCCATTAAAAAGTTGATTATTATCAACTAAGCCTTGATCTAAGCCCATTAATGGAGCGAATAATGTACTTAAGCCTAGAATAACCATAATGCCTACAGCGGCGACATCAATATCGACAATTTCAAAAGCAAAAAGGTAAACGGTCAGTAATAAGAGAGCAACAACCCAAGCGATTTGAATTGTTGGTGAAATAAAAGCAAGTATGATGGCAGTAACTAAAAATCCTAAGGCTGAGGAAACTGTTTTTTGCAATAATACTTCTTTGATGCTTCTACCTTGAAGCCAATCTGCTATTTTTTGTTGAGCATGTTGTTTTGCCACTGCTTTTGAGGAAATTAGTTGTGTTAGTTTGTCTTTAGATGCGAGAATTTTATGGATGAAGGATTTATTTGAGTTTGACATAGGAGAAATTCAGGAAAATTAAATGAGAAAATAATGATGTATCTTTTGGGTGGTCTTAGGCTTAGTGAGATTAAAATAAAGGAATATATATCCTAGGCATATTAGAATAAAGTAAAACTCTTATGTTTGTGTTTTTATGCTTATAAATTACACTATTCTCTTGTTTTATCTAGGATTGTGCCTTTTTTATTGTTTATTAATATATCACTGATATATGACTTGGGGAGAGAAAGTAGTGCTTTCTAGTATTTCTGTTATTATTCGCCTTTTTTTTATTATTGGTTCTCATTCATTGTTTACATTACTTGATCAGCGTCTTCGTTTGCTTATCCAAAACAAGACTCATGTTTTGCTTCGTGAGAATCTGACAGGATTAGAAAAAGAAAGCTTACGAGTTACGCCACAAGGCAGAATTTCTCAGCAAATGCATCCAAAGGTCTTAGGCGCTGCGTTAACACACCCCAGCATTACGACTGATTATTCAGAAGCAATGTTAGAGTTTATTACTCCGCCTTTACCACAAGCTTATAAAGCATTGGATTATTTAATAGATATAGAAACTTTTGTTTATCAAAATCTTAACAATGAATTTTTGTGGACAACAAGTATGCCTTGTGTGATTCAGGGAGAGGAAGATATACGTATTGCAGAATACGGTTCATCGAATGCAGGGCGGATGAAATCAGTGTATCGGCATGGATTAGCATGGCGCTATGGCAAAATGATGCAAGTTATTTCAGGTATACACTTTAACCATTCTTTTGCGGAAAGTTTTTGGCCTCCGTATCAGGCTTTAGAAAAAAAACAAGGTAACTTACAAGCCTTTATTAACCAGTCTTATATGGCAACAACACGTAATATTCAACGTTATGGTTGGCTTATTCCATATTTATTTGGTAGCTCCCCTGCTATTTGTAAAAGCTTTCTTGCAGGAACTGCTAAACCTGAAAACATGCGGTTTTTTAATAAAAACACATGCTACGAACCTTATGGTACATCGTTGCGTATGGGAGATATTGGGTATACGAATCGTAAAGAATCAGAAGCAGGGATTAAAGCGAATTATAATTCCTTGGCTGAGTATATACACAGCTTACGCGAGGCAATTAATACGCCTTTTAAAGCCTATGAAAAAATAGGGGTAAAAGTTGATGGTGTGTATCGACAGCTTAATGCCAATTTACTGCAAATTGAAAATGAATATTATAGTACGGTGCGCCCTAAGCAGATTCTTCAAGGATTGGAAAAACCTGTTGATGCCCTTGAACAACGTGGCATTCGTTATATTGAGTTGCGTTCTATTGATATTAATGCTTTTCATCCTGCGGGTCTGACGCATAAGCAGCTTTATTTTCTTGAAGTATTTATGTTGTTTTGTTTGCTACAAGAAAGCCCTGAAGTTTCTGCTCTTGAAAGAAAAGCCATTGATGAGAATCAAAGCCTTGTTGCGCATCAAGGGAGAAAGCCTGACTTAGCGTTGTCATGTGATGGTAATAAGGTATTGTTGACTGACTGGGCTAGTGAGTTAATCAATAAGATGTTACCTGTTGCTGAATTATTAAATCAAGTTCATCAGGAAGAATGTTATGTTAAATCTGTTGCCAGTCATCTTGATTTAGTCAAGCATCCAGAGTTAACCCCTTCTGCACGTATTTTAGAGGAAATGTTTAGTAATAATGAAAGCTATTATGAATTTGCGCGACGCAAGTCACAAGAACATCGTGATATTTTTCTACGACGTACTTTACCCTCCGCGTCAGAAACTGAGTTTACTCAGTTGGCAGAAAAATCAATTCAGCAGCAAAAACATCTGGAAATAAGTGATCAGCAACATTTTGAGCAGTTTCTTGCAAGATATTTTTCCACCTTTTAAGAATGGTTTTTGTATACTTATTTCGTCTTCAACACGTTTACCGCAGGATGGGGTTCTTTATCAACATTGAAATGTTTTTACGTTTGAAAAAAAACTGATTTATTGGCTAGTTAGCTCTTATTTTAAGGGTAAGGTAACAAGAGGTAATATTTACTTGTTCAGCTTGTGTTTGGTTTTTTCGTGGTTAATATGCAAGTTATATCGTTGAATTTAAACTCATCAATCAATAGGCTTTACATAT
>DRMA01000071.1 GCA_011375245.1 Thiothrix sp.
ACAACAGGTGTATATCTTTGAATTTAAGGTGATTGAAGGCGAACAAGCCGATGGCACTGCTTTGCAACAAATCAAAGATAAGCAGTACGCAACGAAATATGATAATGAGCAGCAGAAAATATTTTTGATTGGGATTGAGTTTAGTAAAGTGACGCGAAATATTGTGGGGTTTGAGTGGGCGTTGTATTAGGGCTTGTTAGCGTATTCGTGTAAAATACCCAGCATTATGAATACTACAACACATTGGCATCAAGCAAATAAGCTTATTAATCAAATTGTTACGCATAAAAACGCTGATAGTTTTTATATAACACTCTCTCCCAGCAGCGCATTTAGTGTGGGTACATTTGCAAAAGATAACTGGGAGTACTTATCACACTATTGGGATGAGTTTACAACGTTAGCAAGTATGGTCGAAGATGAACCACTAACCGCCGTACTCGTAATACGACAATTTACTAAAATGAAAGTGACGGATCGAAACTTACCCTTAAAAAAAGTGGCTGCTGCTATGCTTTATCCGACTGAAATTATCGCTATCTCTGGGAAGGATTTTAAGGAAGCATCCAGTATTGACAATAAAACAGGAAAACCCATTAAGGTAGAACCTGATGTAAGCTATTTAGATTTCACAGAATTAACACGTCAATTAGGTATTACAATAGATTAATCATTAACCCCTCCCCAAACAAATCCAACATTCTGAAGGATATTTCTCAATGAAAAATAAAACAAAACTAAATTTATTACTCGCTACTGTTGTCTTCAGCGCCCTGCCTGCCTTTGCGGCAATGGAAGAGAAAATATGCAAAATGACCTGCGGTGATGTCGCGCAAGCGTTTGCTGAAACGAGGGATTCACCAAAACCTAACGTCCTTTCATGTGAGCAAAAAGGGGATATTGATGCTGATTCATTAACCTTGACCAAGGGAACCATGACCTGTCAAACGAGTTATGTAGTCGGCGAAGGTGAAATGGCAATAGAGAAAAAAATCACCTTCACCGTTTCAATTAAACCCGAAGATACTAAAGCCGAAGAAACAAGGTAAGGAAATTGCATGAAATGACTTTTCTACACACGGTACGTCAACGTTTTTGGCCATTATTAATGGTCGCACTGGTTTTAGGCATTTTGGGTACAGCAGGTGTTGTACTGACCAATGCAGCCCCTGAAGTAAAACGTTTAATTGGCGTACAAGTGCAACATAGCCCCCAAGGGCGTTATCACCCTGAAGGTGCAGTATTAGGCTGGGAAGAACTCGGTCAATATGCAGGCGCAAGTTCGGCAGAGAAAAGTCATTTACAAATACGCTATCAACGCTCCACAGGACAAACTCAAGGCTGGCAGTTACAAAATGTCGCTGCCAAGAAAAAAGTCGATGCCCAAACCACACTATTACCGACCCGCTTTGTGCGTCGTTTTGCCTTGCAAGCAGGTGATCGTTTAATTGCAAAAGCTTTTACCTTAGAAGTCACTCAAGCGGATAAAAATCGCTTGGTCTTATTGGATCGCGATAAAAACATCGCTGCAACATGGCAAGGCACAAGCTTAGCTTTTAGTGATCAACGTCCCTTATATGCCTATTGTGAACGCAAGGGCATTCGTGCATTAGTTGGGCAATGGCGTGATAGCGCTTACTGGAAATGGTTTCGCCAAGACAGCAAAGAAGAAAAACGCTTATTTAGCCTTGGCGGACAGGTCGATTGCACCAGTCGCTGGGCGCAAGCCAATGTTCAGCCTGATAGCTTACGCTTTTTTTGGATGAATAACCGCTTCTGGGTCGGTGCAGGTCGTCATGCTTTGCGCGTGCGGATTGAGCGCGGCACACAACGTTATGATCTGAATAGTGTTCCTTTAGCCGTCAATGGCAAAGATGGGCAAGTCAAACGACTGATTTTGGGGCGCACGCATTATGAAGTAACCGCCACCCCACAGCAATTATCATTGATCCCCACCCGTAATCAACCCGTGTTTATTCAACAACGTGAGGCAAACCCCACGCAAGCGGTAAGCAATGAACAACAGGATGCGATCAAAAGCGCCACTGAAAAAGCTAAACAAGAGGCAGCTCAACGCATTGAAGCCATGAAAGATCGTGGCGTTTTCCCACATTATGCACATTATTCATGGATTGGCGAGATTCCCGCAGGACGTGCCGTGGGAACAGTCAATATTGCAATTGCATGGGCGATTACACTGTTATTTGCCACCTTTGTGGTGTTATTTCGCCAAGGCTATCATTCTGTCACCTATAGTTTGCGCTTTACGGGTTTATTAGTGACTTTAAGCTTATCTGCCCTTGTCACCTTGCTGGTGATGCAAAAAGCCAGTTTAGGCACATTATTAATGGTGACAGGATTATTAGCTGTTTGGGCAAGTATAGTGCAGTTTTTGAGTGGACGTTTACACGGTATCGCAGCCCGTATTTGGATTTTAGGCATGTTATTAGCAGGTATCGGACTGTTGACATCAACCCAGCTTGCGGTAGGTTCAGACAATACTCGTTGGCTACATTTCCCCTCAGAAACGGCTTTTTGGCTGATGCAATTATCGCTTTGGGTGGCATTACTGGCACTCGCACCGTTGGAAAATATATTAGATGCGCTCATGCGCTTATTGCATCCTGAACAATATCATTTTCACATCGGTAAACTATCGTTGCCGAGCCTCCCTTATTTACTATTGATTGCGGGTGTGGTGGGGTTATTGATTGCCCAATCCCTTGGCGGTAAAGAAGAAGGCGTATTTGGTATTCAACCTGTTGAACTGGCTAAATTTGCGTTTATTATTGCCATGGCACGATTACTATGGTTTTTACGCAATATCCGCACTATTTATTCTGAATATTTCCGACGTAATCGCTATGCCATTCCACTAACGCTGTTTATTCGTACCTTTGCCGTGGTGTTACTCGGCGCGTTTTTACTTGCCTTTGGCGTGAATGATAACTCGCCTGTGTTTATTGTTGGCTTTTTGTCACTTGCCTTTTTATGGTTAGCATTGATTGATCCTTTAGAACCCAACTCACGTTCACAACGCATCCGCCAAGGCGGTATTATTGCTTTAATCGCGCTAATTATTGGCACAGGAGTGATGCTGTACATTAATCCACCTGATTACAATAGTCATTTCCCACAAGCAGAACGCTTTCGCAGTTGGTCAAGCCCCTTGTTATACCCTGAAGCCGCTTCGCAGTTATTAAACTCACTGCAACGCGTCGGCGAAGGCGGTTGGTTCGGTACAGGCTGGTTTGGTAAAAATGGCGTAGTGATGAGCTTGCCTGCAGTACAAGATGACTTTATCGCCGCCTTTCTGCTCAATCGCTTTGGTGGCTTTATGGGGGCGTTATTGGTGATCATACAATTTATTTGGCTATTAAGCTTATTCCGCTTGTCCTCATGGCTGCGTAAGATCGAAGCCGCACGTCACGTTGAAGCGGCATTTCAGTTATTGGGTTATGTGGTGTACGGCTTAGCATGGGTGCATTTATTGCATTGGTTGATTTCATGGAGCAATGTCTTAGGCTGGCTACCGATTATGGGGCAACCGATGACGTGGTTGTCGGCGGGGAATAGTCATTTATTGGCAATTGGTATGCCGACGTTGTTATTGGGGTTGTTGGCGGGGTGGGTGCGGCAGGTGGATTGAGGGTGTATAGGGAAAGCTAACAAGCCTCCACACCATACATCCAATCTTCTCATATACGGCACGACTCTCCAGTCATTTGTTTTCCTCATTTGGATTGGCATAATCTTCATTGAGCTTCATTCATCATGAAAAGATAGTAATCCATTTGGTGAAAAAATAGCAAATCACTACTATTGTGAAGCCTTATCTAGTGTGGTCTACAGCGTGTAGTGGGAATTGCTAATTAGAATACATTATTTTTTTCCTTCTACTTCTTGAGGGATAGATTTTTTTCTAATTGAATTTATATTATGTTATGAACAAATTATCATAGTTATTTATTTAATAAGTTTAATATATTGAGTAGAATACAATCTAACAAGATTGCTATTTAACAAATAGAAAATGACTACATCAAAAATGCTAAGGCACTAAAAAACAACAGAGTGATAGGAAAAAATAATGGTAGTTTCAGATAAAGAAAAAAACAGAATCATTGAATATATAAAAAACCCTATAAATAATGGTTTATGGCAATCTACCTTTAAATGGTATCCAAAAGATGATTCAATTATAAAAATAATTCAATATAATACAGCTCATAATTATCATAATTATCATGATTATCATGATTATCATGATTTTCCTAGTATTTCTTATG
>DRMA01000072.1 GCA_011375245.1 Thiothrix sp.
CGTGCCATTGTTGTAGACGTTGGCTATTCATCGTAGCGACATTGATCATGCCATTTGTTTTATCAGCATTATCGCGATGGAAGGTAAAATGCAGTTCATCAATATCTTCTGCCAATGAATCTTCAAGGACAAAGGGGATGGCTTTTGTCAGTTGTTTATTAGTTGCTGCTGGAATATCAACATAATGCAGACCCACTTCTTCACTGGGAATTAACAAGATGACACGGCGGTTACCAACCTGATCTTTAATCGCTTGTCCATTACTCGGTGTAAATTGAACAAAGTCGTCATTTTGCTCTAATAAGGCATAGTCTGCTTTGTCCGCTTTTAGTGCATCAAGTGATGTTGTTTTTATGATAAGCCATTGCATAGCGGCTTTACGCTCCTTATGGGGTGATGTTGTTGATATCGCTGGTGTCTGATTTGCATGTGTCTATTATTTCATCTTGGCTTATTTCATTAAATTCACGTTGTATAACTCGAACTTGTTTTTTGCTTTCATCACGGAATAGCACGCTGTTGATGAAGAGGCGTACATTGTTTATTTGGATGGTTCCTTTGAGTAAGAAGTAGCTACTTCTTACGTCTAGCCCTTGTTGCTCAATAGGGTTAGTATTTGTTCCTCCCCCTACAGACGTGACAAAATCAGTAACTGTTTCAAAAGCCCCACCTTTGCGATCTTCAAGAATATTATTGATATGTTGTTCGGTGATTCCCTTAATGCTCAATAATACCTCACGCGGTGCGGTATTGACATTAATGCTTGTTTTATTGCTGGGTAAGGCAGCAAGATAAGGCACTATTTTTTTATATAATATTTCCTGCTCCTTTTGCTCATCTTCATTTGTTATGATTTCATCAAAGCCCTTGATGGTACGAATTTCTGAAAGCGATGTAATACGCCCATTGGCAGCAAGATAAGCAGGCGTTAAACTTTTGTAGTAACTGCTTTCTGCCAAGCTGCTTCGGTCTTTGTTATCCTCATCAATCCAGTCCAAAATGGCATCGCTTAATTCAAGAGGGTCGGCAGAAGAGCCTATGACTACGTTTGCAAGTACACGTTGTAGGCGTTTAACGGCAGATTTATTCTCAACTTGTTCACCGCGTTTATTTTTATCACCCATAACGTTATTGATATTGAGCAAGGCTTGTAAGTCATAGAGTCGCCCTCGCATTTGTCCACCAGGAATAGGAATCGGAGGGATAATGGTTGCCCATGCGTCATCGCAAGAATCGGTATCATTTTGGGTTAAGTCTTCTTTGAGAATAATCCCCGCCCAGTCTTCAATGCCTAAGGTGTATTGATAGGCTTGTTCTAAAGCACCTATATTACTGGTTAAATGAATGGCTATTTGTTGACGATAGACTAATGATGCAGCAATAGTGACCGCAATCGTCGTGATAACCATCGCGGTGATGAGCGCAACCCCCTGTTGACTACCCTGTCTTTTACCTTGTTTGTTCATAATTTAGTAATGTAGTACGTGCTTAATATTAGGGTATTAGATCATAGCAATATTAGTTTTGTGCGGTAATGGGTAATAGCCGTGTTGATATTTTTTCGCCCTGCATATTGTTTAATTTATGGTCGTATATGGTGGTGTAGGCCATCACGGCACGAACGTATTTACGCGTTTCTGTAAAGGGGATGCTTTCAACCCATTGATCAGCTTCTAGTGTGATGTCTTTAGGTGTCCATTTGACTGGTCGTCCTGGTCCTGCATTGTATCCTGCTGTTGCCTTAACATAACTGCCTTTAAAGTCTTTTAGCATGCCACTTAAATAAGCACTACCGAGCTGAATATTGGTTTTTGGAGTCAGTAAATCGTCTTTTTTAAGACCATTAATCCCCAAGCGTTTTGCTACAATACGTGCTGTTGAGGGGAGTAGTTGCATTAGCCCCATTGCTTTAGCGCCTGAGATAGCTTTTTTATTAAAGACGCTTTCTCTGCGCATAATGCCATAAACCCAAGCTGGATTTACATTATTTTCAGTAGATAGGTTTTTAATTAGTTTTTGATAGAGCATGGGAAAACGGAGTGCGACTTGATTCCAGTCACGTGTTTTAGCCACAGTACTCACTGCGAGTAGGGTACGGTTTTCTTCGAGTGCCAGTGATGCCGCAGCGAGTTTTCCTTGTTTATTTAAATGCTTTAATCCCCAATACCATTCTTGATGGGCATTATTGTTTTTACCCAATTTAAACCATTCTAAGGCACGTTGGAGAGCGCCTATTTTTTTTGCGTGTTGTGCACAGCGTTTCCAGTCAATTTTTTGTTCATCAAAGACAGTATAATCCAGTTTTAGATGATCTGCGGAGAGGAAGCCATAAAAGGTGGCATTGCCCGCAAGTGAGCGATAAATTTCATCGGCTTGGGCTTTTTTGCCTGTTTCAGCATTTGCGCGTGCTTTCCAATAGCGCCATATGTCTTTTTCCATCAATTTAGGACTCATGGCATCAATGGCATTGTGCAAATTATCCCAACTACTTTCACGTAATGCCATACGAGCCATCCATTTGTTTGCATCATCAGTACGAAGTTTTGCGGGTATTTTGGCAAAGTTTGCTAGGGCGTTTTTATCATGGTTGAGTGCAGCACGTACGTTGAGATAACTATCGACATCGGCTTTTTCTTCTTTGCTAAACACCACTTGTTGTTGGTAGGCTTGCCATAAATTGCGGCCTTTGATGGCGTTTTTTCGTGCAATACGTTTAATTGCATGAGCAATGACTTTACGAGAATAAGGGTCTTTGCTAATAGAAGGGTTATTAAGTACTTTTTCAGGCTCACGATGTGAGCTAATCAGAAGTTTGGCGATGTTTTGTTGGTGACTTGGCAAGTTATTAACCAGCTCTTTTGCCAGTTTGGTTTTGCCTTTATTAATCGCGAGTTCAAGACGTTGCCAATACTGTTTGTTGCCAATACGTTTATGTTTTTTTAGCACAGCAAATAATGGGGTGCAGCTCTCAGGATGCGTGCGTTCAGACATCCACAGTTTTTCGGCTTGTAGCAATGCGGCTTCTTCTTCACCTGTATGAAATTTTGCATTGAGATAATGGCAACGAGTGGCACGAGTGGCTGCGATGGGGCTGTAGTTTTTCTTCAGTATTTCCCATTGTTGCTCTTTTGCCAAACGGCTTATCCATACTTGCCATAGACCATCGGCTAATAAAGTATTTTCGTATTTTTTGATAAAGTCGAACAGTTGTTTATTAGAAACGGCATTGAGTCGTCGCTTTATTTTTGCATATTCAAGGTAAGGGTAGAGGGGATAGTTTTTCAGATGATCTGTGTTGAGGTTTTCACCTTTTTTTATGCGACTGTAGGCATCAGTAAATTGTCCACGCAATAAAGCTAATTCATCAGCATCAGCATAAGCAGTAGAGAGTGAAGAGAGTGAGAGTATGACAGTAAAAATAAGTAGTGTAATAAGACGTTTCACAGGATCCCTTTTGTGGTTATTTAAGTCCAATTTTAAAAGCGCTGTTTTTTATTATTATAAAATTAAAGCACCTTAATAATGACGGGTTTGTTTCGTTATTATATATCGCCAGAACATAATGCGGATAGTAAGTATAGATAGCGTTGATAACGTTTTGGAGGAATGGTATCTGCTTTATAAGCTGCTCTTACTGCACACTGTGGCTCATGTTGATGTGTACAGTTATTAAAACGGCACTGTTGACTGTAGTCAGTAAATTCTCGGTAACCATTACGTAATGCTTGTTCGCTAATATCCGTTGGTAGTTTATAGTCTCGTACGCCTGGTGAGTCGATTAGGAAGCCACCTGAGGGAATGTCATAGAGATTACTGGTTGTTGTGGTATGCTGCCCTTCTCCTGAGCTGGAAATATCCCCAACGCGAATGGTTACTTCTGATAATAAGCATTGTGCTAGTGATGATTTTCCAACACCTGATTGCCCAACAAAAATACTGGTGTGATGGTTGAGCGCTTGTTGTAGTGTAAGTAGCTCGGCATTGTTAGTACTCTCAATACCCTCAATACTCTCAGTATTTTTATTGGCACTTGTTTCAATAATGTTATAACCAATATGTCGATATTCTTCTAAGCAGATTTTTGCCTTTTCAGTGGCATATTGCGCGGCAAGATCACTTTTGTTAATGACTAAAATAACATTTGTTTTTAGTAATGTTGCTGCAATAATATAACGATCAACCAGTCCCCAAAAGGGTTCAGGTCGCCATGATAAGACGATAACCACTTGATCAATATTGGCCGCAATATTGCGTAATCGCCCTCGAAAATCGGGACGGGTTAAGACATTGTGCCGTGGAGCTAAACGGATAACGCGTGCATTGCCATGTGGCTGGTATTCAATGGTGACATTATCACCACAGGCGATCTGTTCAAACTTGCGTTTAGCCGTACAACGGAGCGTTTCACCCGCTTTTGTTTTAACCATGACATCTGCGCCAAAGCGGGTGATGACTTTACCTGTTGTTGTTTTCAATGTTGTTTTATTTTTACGGCAATGGGTTGATAGCCACCTACTTGTACTATGGCTGTTTTCCATGAAGAAAGTGTCGATTCATCTTCTGTTGGTCCCATAAAAAGGCGATACCATGTTTTGCCTCTAATGACCTTTTTTTCAATATGGGTTTCTAGCGATTTTTTGCTTAGATGGCTTTGAGCTTGATTGGCTTGGGCGATGGTACGAAATGAAGCAAGTTGTAGAATATAAGAGCCAGGCTTTAGGATCAGTTTTTCAGTGACTGTTGTCGTGGTTTGAGGAAGTTCTTGAGTATCGTGTTCTGATGGTTGCACAGTGACATCAAGTTCTAAGTTAGGCAGTACTGCGTAGTAGCTGAAAATCGCCCGCTTTTTTTCCGTTTGTTCTTTGCGAGAGTTATCAATGACGACCGAAATGGGGTCTGTTTCTTCAAAGCCAAGGTCATTCAGTTTAGGCTGTTTACCCTCCCTTGGAGGATTTGATGTTGGGGTTTGCGCAGTTTGTGCATTATCTGGATTGTCTTCTGGAAGTGGTACTTTGTACGTGTTGTAAAAGTACATGCCAAGTCCTGCTAAAAGCCCAATAGCA
>DRMA01000073.1 GCA_011375245.1 Thiothrix sp.
GATTATATTCGTTTGATCTCACGTCGCTCTGATGCCATTGTGATGGCACAACTGACACACCGTGTACCGAAAAATATGATTTTCGTACCCTTTCACTTCCACGATTGTGTCAACCGCCTCACCTTAGGCTTATTAGACCCCTATTCACGCCAACCCGCTTATAAACAGTCTGCAGTACAGATTGAACGTATTGATGACCAAGCGGCTGCCGCCAAAATGAGTATGGAAATGCGCACGTTTTAACAGAACCCGAATTAAGAGCAACCTAAACCATGTTTAAAGTCCGTATTGATGAGCCTGACTACGCTTTTCTACAAGATAAAACCAGTCAAACCGTCAACCGCTATGGTACTCCCATTGAAACCGTTGACAAAGAAAGCGCGTTACGCCATAAAAGCTTAACGATCAATGATGACCCTGAAATAGGCGATAACCCCAACCGTTATAAACAACATGGGTTTTACTTCACTGCTGATAACTGTATTGCTTGCCATGCCTGTGAAGCTGCCTGTAGCGAAAAGAATGATGTCCCTTCGCATATTTCTTTCCGTTCAGTAGGCTTTATTGAGGGCGGAACGTACCCTGATTACAATCGACAAAACATCTCCATGGCGTGTAATCACTGTAATGATCCTGTGTGCTTAAAAGGCTGCCCTACTCGTGCCTATACCAAATTTGCTGAATACGGTGCCGTATTACAAGACCCTGATATTTGCTTTGGCTGTGGCTACTGTACATGGGTTTGTCCGTATAACGCGCCTCAATTAGACCCCGTTAAAGGCGAAGTCAGCAAATGTAATATGTGTGTTGATCGGCTCGAAGTCGGCTTAAAACCCGCCTGCGTTTCTGCCTGTTTGGGCAAAGCCTTAGATTTTGGTGTCATTGAAAACACGCCTGAAAACCGTGATCAAACCAAAACAAACCTTGCAGGCTTCCCAGATCCCTCCATTACCCAGCCTAATATTCGTTTCCAACAAACCAAAGCGCTCAGCCGCGATATGGTTCGGGTTGATTCAACAGCGATTAAATACCATCGCAATGATGACAAGGGCGCTTATGAATCGGTACTTGATACCAAACGCGGCGTAAAAAAATCATGGGGCATTCGTACCTTATTGGCATCCCATGAAAATGCCCACGCCCTCTTTACGCTCAGTTCACAAATCGTCATGGGTGCATTTATTCTCTTAGTAATAGGTGGTTTATTCGGCAGTTCCTCCATCAACGCCCTAAAAGCATCCTCAGGCTTTGCACCTTTATTATGGATAATGGTTGCACTGATGGGTTTTGGTTTGTTCAAACTCAATATGCATCTGGGTAAACCCCACCGTTTTTATCGGGGTTATAATAATCTACGCCATTCCCCTGTAAGCCGTGAAATTGCGGGTATTACTGCCTTTTTTACAGGGCTAATGGGCTATGCTTTCTTCGCCTTATTTGATAATGCTTTAGCAAGTTTACTCGCAGGGATTTTTGTCTTATTGGGTCTCATTGGTTTTGTGGCAGGGTCTTATTATATGTATAAGCTCTATCGCATTAAGGCACGCCCTTTCTGGGATCATTGGCAAACAGCTACTAGCTTCTATGGCACGATGTTAAGTTTAGGGAGTTTAATCATTGCTATTGCGGGTATTATCGCACTGGATCATCCACAACTATTAATCAAAAACCTTGCTTTCATCGCTGCGCTAGGGCTGGTTATTGAAACGGTTGGGTATTATTTTCATGCACAAGACCTCAAGAATGGATCAGGTGAAGCTGCTGCTGCGCATTACGAACAAACCACAACCTTTGGTCTCACCTATCGCTTACGCAATAGCTTATTAGCATTCAATATTGCCTTATTAGCAACCATTAGTTTTACGGGCTTATCAGGCACCGTGGGTATGATGGTTGGTAGCCTATTGGTACTTTCCTTGCTCGCACAAGCATATTTTGGACGTATTATTTTCTATGCTTTAGTTATTCCAACCACGATGCCCGGTGCCTTCTTTTGGAAGAATCAAGGTTTTGTTGATCATGCACGGGAATCAGGTTTAGCCAATATGCAGCAGCTTGGTGTCGCTTATGAAAGACATCATAAGTTTGATACGGAAGCATTGTTAAAAACCGTTAAAGAAACACCCTTGAGTGAGGTGATTGCCCAAGCAAAAGCCATTGCAATGGGTCGATAAACCGTTCAGCCTGCTAGGATTCGCCCTTCAATTCCCAGCAGGCTTCACATACAATTATTATTACAAAACTAACCAACACACCACGCTGTCGGTCTACGCATTCCTGCCAACTGAATACCCTGCTGCATATACCCATTAGGAAAAAGCTTAAACAAATATTTTTTAGCTTCCTTTTTATCCATACCATTGGCAATCAGAAAATGGGTTGCCTCACGCACATCAGGGGTAACTTGATGTTCTTCGTGGTAATCACGAATAAAATTCAACACAGAAAAATGTTCATCCTTAAAAACAAGTCCATTCCACTCTGAAGCCATTTTATAAGCGAGTTCCTCGCTCCAATCATCTCTATTCTTCAAATAGCCATCAGGGCAACGGTCTACAGATAAATCAATCGGCGTTCTCATGCTCATTTTTTAAGTCCCAACGAATAAAACGCCATAATATAGGATCATTTTTCGTTTTTAAAGCATAACTTAACTTATGGTTATATTCTTATATGCTTGAATAGATATTCATTCACGACTTGGCTCGCCTTTTTTCTCAAACACCACATTATGCAACGGAAAATGATGCCCAGCATGTACTTTTCGATCAGCAAAATAACACTTCAATGACTTACTAATCGTCGCAAACGCTATCTCATCCCATGGTATTTCTGCTTCGGTAAATAACTGCACCTCCAAGCTTTCCACCCCAGATGAATAATCATCATTACTAATGAGTCCAGTGAACAGCATATAAACCTGATTAGCGAAAGGAATGCTCGCTATCATATATAAGTGACAATCTTCAACGGATAAATTCGCTTCCTCTTCTGCCTCCCTACGTGCGCCCTGCTCTATTGACTCGCCATTTTCCATGAACCCAGCAGGCAACGTCCAATAACCATAACGCGGCTCAATCGCACGCCGACAGAGCAAAACCTGATCTTCACCATCAGGATTAACCTTAATCGGTAAAATACCTGCGACAATATTCGGGTTTTGATAATGGATGGTATGACACTCATCACACACATAACGTGGACGATTATCACCTTCAGGGATTTGTATACTGACACTTGCACTGCATTGGTTACAGAAATTCATAGATAGGCTTGCCTTGATTATTTTATATTTGATAATTGTCTATATCATGCCATTCCTAAGGCTACAAGCATAATAGGCATATACACGCTGCACAAAATGTTCACGTACCTTTACATCAATAAGACGCTCCGCCTCTTCGACAGGCAATAAGGGACACTGTTGTTGGATGACTTGTGCAAAACGTCCAATTCCACGTTGATGTAAAAACGTGCCATCTGGTTTATAAACCTTCACCCGCTCCATGCCACAACTTGGCGAGGATTGCTTAAAAATAAAACCACTGATAGCCGTAAAATCAGTACACACAGTTTTTTTAGCATATTGAGTTAGCTGAACAGTATAGTCTTGCTTTCTGTTTTGTACCTCAACAACCCGAATACCCTGTGTTTCCTCATCTGTTTTTTGCTGCACGAGCTGTATGGGCGGACGTGGAATACCTAAACCAATCGCCACTTCAGGACAAAACGGCTGGAAATCAAACAAATGGGAAAAGATTGAACAAATCATGTCACTACGCTTATGCTTACCGTCATAGCGCACTGCATTGCCTAATAAGCAACTGCTGATGCCTAAGGTTATATTCGGTTGTTTCATATCATTTAACATTGCTGAAAATATAGGCTATTTGCTACTTAATCTGCAAACGATAGCCCTTTAGACCTCTGCCACTACCTCTTATTAATAACGCCCCCTATACTTCACACGCATGAATATTTGGCAACAAAAAAATTTAAAAGCGATACAACAGCGACTCATTTGGTTACATAACAAAGAAGATGGCGTACTGATCAAACAACAAAGCGGAGAAGGCTCATTAGCCATTATAAAAGCGGCTGATAATATTTCGCTGTATTTTGTAGTAGAAACAGATGATCCCCAAAAACCGCTGGTTAGCGGGGTAATGTCACAGATTAATCTTAAAAAACCATTATATCTACATAGCATCTACCAACAGGCAATGCTACTCAGCATATTATTCGTCAAACGACCACAACAGGCTTATATGATGGGATTTGGCGGTGGTCGCATCCCAATGGTTTTACAACACTACTTCCGCACTATAACGCTCCATAGCTCAGAAACCGATAGCGATGTGCTTAAAATGGCAGAGATGTTCTTTGCTATCAAGCTGAATCAACGGATGCAAGTAGCTGTACAAGATGGGCGAGAACACTTAAGCCAAAGCACAACAGCCTATGACATCATTCTAATTGATTGTTTTACTGCTGAAGGCGTACAGCCCACACAACTTGCAACCAAGGAATTTTATCAGCTTTGCCAAGCACGTTTATCACCACAGGGTGTTGTATCAACAAACCTCGCCACAACCGACCCACTATTTGAACGAAAAAAGCTCACGTTCACCGATAGTTTTAACTATGTTTATGGCTTTCACTATATCAACAACTATGTGTTATTTGGCTCTAATAGCTGTGATATAGACTCCACACACATTCAACAACGAACGCTTGAAATAATGCAGAAAAAAAAGATTGAAATGCCATTAAACACTATTGCAACAGCTATTAAACAATTGACCACTAAAGATGAAAATGATGAAAATATCGCTGATATTTTAGTCGATGCATCCATTAGTCACTATTAACCTGCAATAGCAACAAACGTTGGCACATCAAGCCCCGCCTCTTGCGCAATATCTAACGCTCGCTGTAACCGTGCAGGCGCACTACGTCCCATACAACCATGCTGCAAATCGCCTTCAAACGCGGTTACCATTGCAGCGGTTAATTTTGCTTTATCCAGCGTTTCACCCACTAAATGTTCTTGTACGGTATGCACATCAGTAATAACCTGTTGAGCAAAGTCCTGATGGTCTTGCCATAACTCACCCACCGTTCCCCCTGTACGCAAGCCAGCAATATTACTTGTCAAAATATAGTAATTTTTTCGTACCAACTCAAACGTCATCGTATCTGCATCACGAATCAATGTTGACGGAATATCCAAGGTATCAAGTGCAGCGATCAAACGCTCAGCCTGTGCCCCATACACAGTAGAAGGCACAACCACTTTTACATCCTGTCCTTTTTTCTTCTCAAACCAAACGGAAATAACCGTTGGCTCAAGATCATGCTGTTGCCAATCGCGGGGTAATAATTCATTTTGAAGCAGAATCAGTTTAGATCGCCATGCATTCGGGATAGAGGCTAACATCGCTTGCAATTCGCTTTCCCCCACAGCGACAATAACCGCCATCGGTTCAGGAATCTCATTCGCTTGCGCGTCCAAATCCATACCACGCAAAACAGGATAAACAGGATGACCTAATTTCAAATAACCACGGGCTAATACCGACCCTATTTCACCCAACCCAATAACAACAACAGGGGATTTCATACACAAGTTCCATAATAAGATTGACAGCCGTGGAGCATATTATTTTGCCCAGCATATCGCAAGTGTGGTCGCCCTTGGCGCGGGGATTATTTTCTGCTGCGTATAACTTACTTCATCACTTCATCTTAGCTTTGTTCGTGTTTTTACAAAACCAATCCGATAAAAATGCTTCCGATAAATCACCACTAGCGACTCCCTCAAAAATTAATGTTGCTTCTGTTTCCTTGGCTATAAATTCATAACTATTCACTTCAAGAAATAACACGCTAATAGTAAAAGCGGTTCTTTTATTTCCATCCACAAAGGGATGATTTTTAGCAATTCCGAAACCATAAGCAGCCGCTAAGTGAACAACTCGTGGCTAAAGCCGACGAGCTTCTAAAAGAC
>DRMA01000074.1 GCA_011375245.1 Thiothrix sp.
TAGCTAACACCAGCATGCTTACTACCCCGTATTACATGTTCATTGGTTAAAACATGACAGGGAGTAATAGGCACACCACTAGCAATCATTAATGCTCCTGAACGAACCACAACACCTTGCCATGCTTTTCCAGCATGTTGCACTTTAGCTTGCAACGGCATCGATAAAACAACAGCCGCCAAAAAAATCATATATAAAACATTATTTAACTGCATTATTTTACAACGAATAATAGATAGAGTAACCATAGCCCTTAGCCTTTTATGTATATATTACTGTATAAATAAATATCTAATACCCCACTATATTTATACAAATAACAGTTTATAAAGTTCAACCTACCACACTTTATTAAATGACCAGCCAACATAATTTTTTATTTAACTATATTATTAAATTGTAATTATTGTAAAAGATTTTTAGAGATTTGACCATCAAAAAAAATGTCTCTAATTAGCATGTTATGTAGGAAATTTACAACTTAAATCAACTTTATAGAATAAGAATTTATTATATAACAAACGATTAGTACCATTTACCATTAATAATATCGCTATTTTTTAGTAAAAAACAATTATTATTATTTTTATTAAATTAACATCATTTTTTTTGTTTTAAACAAAATTAAAGGGTAATCAATAAATTACCCTTTAATTAATTTTTTTGCTATTTTTATCAATTTTAAATAAAAAATCAAACAACACTACCAAACGAATGATCAATACTTCCCGCTGGCGCTTGAATACCTGCAATCACACAACCTTGAGCAACGGGACCACCAGGAAGCAACTTATACAGTTTTTTTAGCCCCCCTTTATTATGGAATTTTTCTTCTAATGCATCAGTTAACTCGCGACGATTTATACTGTCATTTTTACTAAAATACTCTTGCAATGCCTGCACTACCGACCAATGATCATTGGTTAGCTCCAAACCTAATTCTATTGCTTTTTTCTCTGTATCTTTGACACTCCAACCATGTGGAGCATTAGGGAAATCCTGCATATTCATTGGGCACATTCTCCGTATCGTGATTAATTTCTATCAAGTTATACCTTTATTTTTTGATATATGTCATATTCTATCCCTTTAAGAATAGGCAAGAAAAACCAACCTGTCAGAATTATTTTTATTTATGCGACGACTTGCTGATAAAACAAGCGAAAAAAGCGTATTACGTTGGCTATTCTAGTTACAGCTCGCTATGATAAGCCGCCTAATCAGGATCAGGCAACAAACCCCCGCTCATTTTGCTAATAATATTAACATTAAGATGAAAAATAGATTCCTCTCTACACTACTGTTACTTGTGTTACTTGCTCTAACAGCAACAATAAACACGTATGCTAACGTCTGGAACAGTCCACACCACGCTGACAAGGTAAAACAAGATATCTTGTTTTCTTCCTTCTCAGCCCCCCCTAAGCATTTAGATCCTGTTATTTCTTATAGCTCTAATGAATGGAGTATTATTAGTCAAATTTACGAACCGCCCTTGCAGTACAACTATCTTAAACGCCCCTATGAATTAGAACCACTAACCTTAACCACCATGCCAAGTGTACGTTATTTAGATGCTGAAAATAATGAAGTTGATAAAGCATCAACAGCTGTCGTCTATTCTGAATATCGCCTAACCTTAAGAAACGATATTCGCTATCAAAATCACCCTGCATTTGTTAAAAATAACGATGGCAGCTTACTATATGGTGATTTATCTGCTGATACCTTAGACACTATTAATCACCTTGATGATTTCCCCCAAACAGCATCACGTAGCTTACATGCAGCCGATTATGAGTATGCGATTAAACGCATGGCGGTACGACAAAATCACTCACCCATTTTAGGCTCGATGTTACCTTACATTGTTGGGCTAGAAGATTATTCAAAAACTATTACTGATTTTGCCAAAGCGCATAAAGAAAAAAAGCAAGCATTTGATTTACGCCCTCATGCGATTTCAGGTGTCAAGGTTGTGAACGAGCATACATTAACCATTAAAATAAAAGGGCGCTATCCGCAGTTTCTTTACTGGTTGACAATGAATTTCTTTGCCCCCATTCCATGGGAGGCTGATTTGTTTTACCAACAAGCAGGCTTGATCAAAAAGAACCTCACCCTTGATTTTTTCCCTGTTGGCACAGGTCCTTATACCTTGGTTGAAAATAATCCAAATAAACAAATGCGTTTATTAGCTAACCCAAATTACCATGATGCCTTTTACCCTAGTATCACTACCGAACAAGCTGCTGCAACCGCTATTCCTGTTGAATTACTCGCAGATGCAGGCAAAAAGCTCCCTTTTATTAGCGAAGTGATTTATTCACTTGAAAAAGAAAATATTCCACTATGGAATAAATTTTTACAAGGCTATTACGATGCGTCAGGTATTAGCTCAGAAGCCTTTGATCAAGCCGTACAAGTCTCATCAGCAGGTACAATGGGTCTGACTCAAGAAATGCAAGATAAAGGCATCCAATTACGCGGCTCGGTCAAACCAACCATTTTCTATATGGCATTCAATATGGTCGATAAAGTGATTGGTGGTTACTCTGAATCCGCTAAAAAAATGCGTCAAGCCATTAGCATTGCCTTAAATGAAGAAGAGTACATCTCGATTTTTACCAATGAACGTGGCATCGCTGCCCAAGGTCCTATTCCCCCAAGTATCTTTGGCTATGAGGAAGGTGAAGCAGGCACCAATAATGTGGTTTATAACTGGCAACAAGGTAAACGGATCAGAAAACCACTAGCCGATGCAAAACGTTTATTAGCCGAAGCAGGCTACCCAAACGGTATTTCAGCGTCCACAGGCAAACCATTAGTGTTGCATTACGACACCACTGCAACAGGCCCTGATGATCGGGCAATAATGGACTGGCAACGTAAACAGTTTAATAAATTGGGCATTCAATTAGTCATCCGTGCCACCGATTACAATCGTTTTCAAGATAAAATACGAAAAGGGAAAACACAAGTATTTTCATGGGGCTGGAATGCAGATTATCCTGATCCTGAAAACTTCCTCTTCTTACTCTATGGGGGCAATGCTGCCGTCACCACCAATGGCAGTGGTATTAATAGCTCTAACTATCAAAATCCTGAATTTGATCGTTTATTTAATGAAATAAAAACCATGGAAAACACGCCCGTTCGAGCCGAAAAAATCAAACAAATGCTCGCCATTGTGCGTCAAGACGCTCCATGGGTATGGGGTTTTCACCCTAAATCATTATCTTTATTTCATCGCTGGTTCCATAATGTGTGGCCGAATGAAATGGCAAATAATGCACTTAAATACCGTCGTATTGATGGTGAACAACGGGCGCAACAACAACAGCAATGGAATCAGCCTGTTATTTGGCCGCTGATTCTTTTTGTCTTGTTTATTATTTTCATGATCTATCCGTTATTCCGTGCTTATCGAGCACGACAAACAACGGTTATTAGTAACAACCAACAGGGGAATCGCTAATATGTTTGCCTATATTATTCGACGATTGCTGTACGCTATTCCCATTTTGATTGGGGTCAACTTAATTACGTTCTTGCTGTTTTTTATGGTCAATACACCTGATGATATGGCGCGAGCGCAGTTAGGTGCAAAGCAAGTCACCCCAGAGCTCATTCAGTCATGGAAAGTAAAACGAGGTTACGACAAACCATTATTTATTAATATACAGGCTGACGGTACACTGGCTACACTTACTCAAACCTTATTTGTGCAAGAGTCGTTAAAATTATTCGCCTTTGAGTTTGGCGCATCCGATGCAGGGCGTGATATTGGTAGTGATATTAAACAACGCATGTGGCCCAGTTTAGAACTTGCCTTACCGACGTTTATTATTGCACTCATCACTAATATTTCATTAGCATTATTACTCGTACTATTTCGTGGTTCAGCACTTGATACCAGCATGATGGTAATTGCAGTAATGATCATGTCTATCTCAGGCTTATTTTATATTATCGCAGGACAAGTCGTATTTAGTAAACTCTGGCATTGGGTACCTATTTCTGGTTTTGAAACAGGCTGGGGAGGGATTAAGTTTATTATCCTTCCCGTCTTGCTCGGTGTCTTTGCGGGGTTAGGCGCAGGGGTACGCTGGTATCGCAGCATCTTTTTGGAACAAATCAATCAAGACTATGTACGTACTGCACGTGCAAAGGGCTTATCAGAATTAAAAGTGCTTTTTGGTCATGTACTGCGTAATGGCATGTTACCTATCTTAACGGGCGTTGTAGTGGTTATTCCTACCCTATTTATGGGCAGCCTCATTATGGAATCATTCTTTGGTATTCCTGGTTTAGGCAGCTACACCATTGATGCCATTAATTCACAAGATTTTGCCATTGTAAAAGCCATGGTTTTCCTTGGTGCTGTCTTGTATATCATTGGCTTAATTTTAACGGATATATCCTATACCTTATTTGATCCACGGGTAAAACTCTCATGAAACTAACCTTCTTATGGACAGACATCATGGTCTGGTTATTAGTTTTTAGCCTCATTGCATGGGGTTGGGTTGTATTGCGTTCACCACAAGTAAGAAAACAATGGCAACTCATTTTTCAATCAGCGATTGCTATTAGCTGTGCGATTGTTTTACTTACCTATCTTTTCTTTGCCTTATTAGACTCTGTGCATATGCGTTTTGCCGTAGAGCCTGATAAAACAGCACAAGCAAGCACACAAACACCCCCAAATGAAACTCAATATCAAGGTGAAATGGTCAGTTTGCTTGATTTGTTGTTTAGTCATCGTATTAAACAAACAGAACGCACCTACTCTGCTCCGTTTGCAACACACGAACACGGTAAATCTATTGTGGTTGATGATCAATCAGGTCTTTCTAAACAAGAATATCTCCCCTTAAAATATGCTACGACGGACTTAAAGAATGGAAAAAGTCATTCTTTTGATATTTTTCAAAAATCATTCGCTGCATTGCTGATTGGCCTAATGATTAGTATTCTGATTATTGCTAGTCATATAAAATGGCGTAGTCACTTGCAACACCGTTGCTTTAACACACAGCTACAACACATCTGGCAAGGCAAAACACTCTTGCCTTGGCGTACCGCTTACAGCACGCTTTTGGTCATCATTGTCATTTTTACATGGCTATATTATTTAAGTTACTCCTACCATGTTTTAGGTACAGATAAAGTAGGAGGGGATGTGCTATACCATAGTTTAAAAAGTATTCGTACAGGGGTCTTAATTGGCATCTTAACCACTTTGGTTATGTTGCCTGTTGCAATTATGCTTGGTATTAGCGCGGGTTTGTTTGGCGGCTGGATTGACGATATTATCCAATACCTTTATACCACCTTAAACTCCATTCCTGGTGTATTACTCATTGCTGCTGCGGTACTAGTGATGCAAGTGACGATGGATAATAACCCACAATGGTTTGAAACCACACAAGAACGCTCTGATCTACGTTTGGTGTTTTTAATTATGATCTTGGGTATCACAAGCTGGACGGGGCTATGCCGTTTATTGCGTGCAGAAACTCTAAAAATTTCCCAAGTCGAATTTGTCACCGCCGCAAAAGCCTTTGGAGTCAGTAAATTCGCCATTATTCGTCGCCATATTATGCCAAACCTGATGCATATTATTCTTATCTCAGTCGTATTAGATTTCAGTGGCTTGGTATTGGCTGAAGCAGTTTTATCCTATGTCGGCGTGGGAGTTGATCCAACCACCCATAGCTGGGGCAATATGATTAATCAAGCACGTTTAGAAATGGCACGTGAACCTATGGTTTGGTGGTCATTATTCTCTGCTTTTATTTTTATGTTTGTGCTGGTATTGGCAGCAAACTTGTTTTCTGATCGCATTCAAACGGTATTAGACCCACGGAATAACACATGAGCCAACCATCAACAGCCCTGTTAAGCGTTACCAATCTAGGCTTAACGGTCAATCATGACAGCAATAAACCTCTGCTAAAATCCATCAGTTTTGAGATTCAAAAAGGCGAAATATTTGCCCTTGTGGGTGAATCAGGCAGTGGTAAATCATTAACATCATTGGCAATCATGCGTTTATTACCTGATGCTTTGACTATTCATTCAGGCGATATTTGTTTAAAGCAACAATCCTTGTTTGCTTTGCCCGAACTAAAAATGCAAAAAGTGCGTGGCAAATCCATTGCAATGATTTTCCAAGAACCCATGACCGCATTAAATCCCGTGATGACCATCGGCAAACAAGTTGCTGAGGTGCTTGAAATACATCTTGGATTAAAAAAAGATGCCGTTAGACACAAAGTTGCTGAATTATTTAAAGAAGTCGGGCTAAACGATGCTGAGCAGCGTTATGATTGGTATCCCCATCAACTATCAGGCGGGCAAAAACAACGGGTCATGATTGCGATGGCATTAGCTTGTGAGCCTGAACTGCTAATCGCTGATGAGCCAACCACAGCACTCGATGTCACCATACAAGCACAGGTATTACGTTTATTAAAACAAATCCGCAAACAGCGTGGCTTGTCCATTTTATTTATTACCCATGATATGGGCGTAGTCGCTGAAATGGCAGATCGTGTTGCAGTAATGCGAGAAGGTGAAATTGTTGAACAGGCTGATTGTTCACATTTTTTTACCAATCCACAACATCCTTATACTCAACGTTTATTAAAAGATGCACTTCCTACAAAAACAAAACATACACAAGCAGCAACAGAAAACACAACAAAACGATTACTAGAAATAAAAGATTTAAAAGTCCATTTTCCGATTAAAAAAGGCATATTTCAACGTATTGCAGGGCATGTTAAAGCAGTTAATGGTGTTACTCTTTCCATTCCTAAAGGAAAAACACTCGCCCTAGTGGGCGAGTCAGGCAGTGGCAAAAGCACGATTGGTCAAGCCGTTTTACGCTTATTAAACATCACCGAGGGCAAGGTTTATTTTAATCAAACAGACCTCACATCACTCAGTGAAAAGCAACTCAAACCTTATCGACAAAAAATACAGGTTATTTTTCAAGACCCCTATTCCGCACTTAACCCACGCATGACGATTGGCGAAATTATTCGTGAAGGGATGAATAGCCTCAAGGTTGAACCAACCGATAAAGCTGCACAAGATAGACGTATTAAAGAATTGTTATGCAAAGTCGATTTACTGGCAGAACATGCAGAGCGTTATCCCCATGAATTCTCAGGCGGGCAACGGCAACGCATTGGTATTGCCCGTGCCTTAGCGGTAAAACCTGAACTCATTATTTGCGATGAGCCAACCAGTGCGCTAGATGTTTCAGTACGTGCGCAAGTGCTTAAACTATTAAATACTTTACAGCAAGAAAGTGGCGTTTCTTACTTATTTATTACCCATGATTTATCTATCATTCCGACCATTGCACATGAAGTCGCTGTCATGAAAGAAGGCAAGATTATTGAACAGGGTTTAGTGAATGAAGTAATGAAAAATCCTCAACAAGACTATACACAAACCTTATTAGCTTCAGCACCAGCACTAGTAAAAGAGCATATTTCAAAAATTTAAAATAATTTAAAGCTTTTTATTTTTAAGCATTTAACCCAAATAAGATTATTTAATTGTTATTTATCATTGACAATTTAAAAGCAGACTAAGTATAGTAGTTAAATTGTTAAAAAAATAATAAACCTATTTTAAGGTGAAGTTATAATTATGGGGATAGATAAAGAATATCTATTATACTTTTTTATTGTTTGTTAATAGTTAATTTAAACAACTAACTTTAAGATGCAAACAATTGAATTTATGTACTTTATGACAATTTATAAATAATTAAAACATCATTTGAAGTATTCTTCATATTCAACGGGCTTGTTGCAACTAATGGGTATAAAACACTCTATTTTCCGCCGTAGTGATTTTCTCACTTAAACAATATTTTATAGAATACTTTCAAACTGATTTTATAAATTTTCAAAATTTTGGAATGACTTTATGACACGCAAAATGAAAACTGTTTTAAGCAGTGCTCTTTTAGTATCTACACTTTGTTTAACGTCTACTGTATTCGCAGCAGCAAGTATGAAAGGACAACTTGCCAACTTATCAGACCATGTAGGAAAAGGAAAATGGACAATTGTCGTCGCTTGGCATTCTCAATGTGGCGCTTGCAAGAAAAGTATACCTAAATTAGTTAACGCCAAAGGGAGTTTTCCAAATGCAAAACTCATTGGTGTTTCACTTGATGGCAAATGGTCAAAAGCACAAAAAATAATGAACCGCTTTAATATCAACTTTCCTACATTGTTGGCTAATATTAATAGCTTTGATCAATATGTGCGTAAAGTAGCAAAAAAACCGTTAATCGGCGCACCAACCTATTTGATTTTTGCTCCTAATGGAAAGCTAAAAGCCATGCAGTCAGGTGTAATTTCTCCAGCGGAAATTAAGAAATATATTACCATCCACTAGCACTTGCATACCTTACATATTAAACCCCCAACCTAAGGACAATCATTGGTGATTGCCCTTAGGTTTTTATATAATACATATTGCAACTTATATTATAACGTTGAAATAGACTTTAAATAATAAATAAAAGCCCAATAACGAATAATGTAATAATGACAATTTCTGTTATTGCTTTTGACATTTTTTAGTTCCTTATGCTTAATAAGCGCTCTTTAACTATAATATGCCGACTATTTTTGAGAGCTTAAACCTACTTGTTGTAATTAAGTAACATTTCATATAAATATGAGCGATAATACAACAAAAAGTTTCATGAAAAGGTTTTTACTTACAACTTTATTTATTTGTTCTACTTATAATACTAATTATATTATCTATAAAAAATACATTAAAAAATAAGTTCAAAGCACACTCTAATTAATCCTCCTAATTGATCCTCAAACTATTTGTGTCATAATAATGGGAGATTTCTTGCACTTTTTTCCTTTCTAATAATGGGCGCATAAACATGCTAGGTAAAATCTTCGCGGATCTTTATAAAGCTTATGGCGATCA
>DRMA01000075.1 GCA_011375245.1 Thiothrix sp.
GAATAGCTTGAATTAAATCACAATCGGGACAAGCCAGATGATTAATCTGTGTGTCTATTTGTGAGGTTGTTGGGCTATTAGATTTCATCTAGATATTCTGACAGAATTTTTCTATAAAATCTGTATTAGTGATATTTTGATAACACTTTTTTGATTAATTTTTAATATTATTTTCCGTTGTCGCTAATGTTTGTAACTGTTCTAGATAGGAGAGTGGACCACCTTTTTCTATAGGGAATCCAGTGATAATAATCGCAATGAGATCAATCAGTTCTTTGCTCTCTGCTATGTCTTCTTGCAAACAGGCTCTCGCCTCGTTGATCATTTTTTCGATTAATCTTTTTTCTATTTCCTGACGCTTTGTCTTCCAAGAAGGGGTATTCAGTGTTTTATCAAATAAGGGATGTTGTTTTTTGCCATTTTTATAACGATAAAATCCAGCAGCTGATTTTTTTCCTTTTAAGCCCTGTTCGTTTTTTTGTATAAGAATGCTAGGTACATCGTAAGCTAAGCGATCTGCAAGTGCCTCGGCAACGGTTAGGCACTCCTTAATTCCTATGCTATCAATTAAATCGAAAGGAGCATAATTCATGTCGATATTGCTAGTTTGTGTATCAATAGCACGAGCTGAAATGCCCGATTGATGAATCAACATTGATTCATTTAAGTAGGTCATTAACAAGCGAGTTCCTAAGTAGCCCGCTTTACTTTTGACTTGAATTGTTTTTAATTGCAGGGCTTTTGCAAAGGATTTGATCAAGTCTTTGTGTGGGCTGTTTGGGTGTAGGCTAATTTCAATAATATCACTGTTAAATAAGGGGTGATAAGGGTTGAATGTTGCTAAACGCTGGGGCGTTTGCATATCTTTAGAGATTTCATCTAAGGGTAGGCATGCTGTTGTGCTGAGAATGATTGCTTCAGGTTTTATTTGTTGGTCAATATCGTGGAGTAGTGATGCTTTGGCGTGTTTATCCTCAGGTGTTGCTTCAATGATAATATCGGCATTGTTCAAGCCTGTGTTGTCGATATCAATTATTATATTATCAAGCAGTTTTTGGCGTTGCTCTGGGAAGTGGTAATAGTGTTTGTCTAAGTAGTCGTATAACTCTGGAAGTAGCTGTTCTAATGCAGATTGGCGAGTATCGTAAATGCTGATCAAAAAGCCATTTTCGGCACAAAGCCTCGCGATGTAGCGTCCCATTATTCCACAGCCAACAATGTGAATATGCTGAGTGTGTGCTTTAGTGGCAATAATATCTTGGTCGAGTTGCTGGTAGCGTTTTTTTATTTTTAAGTGATTTTGTACGCTATCTGAAATTAACAGTTGAGTTGCGGATGAGGCTTCATCGTGAGCGGCATCAGGTGTCGTCCGAAAAGTTTTCCACGTTGTTATTATGCTATTGATAGCATTTTTTTCACTGCTTTTCAGGGTGCTTTTTTTAACTTTTTGAGCAATAAAGTAGGCACTTAATTTATGTGGTAATAATGTTTTATTTTTCCACGATTTTAAATGAGATATGCCTTTTTGTGCTTTATTTACTTCTGCAATTAAGTACTCTGCTGCCTGATGTGTTTTATACTCAGGAACAATATAGTCGATGAGTCCAATATTTAAAGCTTCGGGTGCTAAATAGCTTTTATGGCTAATAATTTCCAATGCATTTGTCAAACCTTTTAGTTTGATCAGATGGCTTATGCCGCCAAAGCCTGCATAGTGTCCTTGGCTGATATCTTGATATGAAAAGCGTGTGTTAGGTGTATCGCACGCAATACGAATATCACAACTAAGTATTATATCTAAACCTGCATTGCAGCAGTTACCATTGATAAGGGCTATAGTGGTGCAATCAATATTTTTAAGGTGACGACAAACTTGGTTACCTAGGCTAGCAAAAATATCCGCTTTTTTTTCTGAGTTTAAGCTTAATAAAGTATCTAAATCAGTACCTGCAATATAGTCCTTTGGCTTTGCCGAGGAAATAACAACACCTTTAAAACCTTTGCCTTTTATATTAACGATAATTTCTTTTAGTTCTTTGAGTAGCTCCATCGTTAGGGCATTGTTATTATTATTTTGAGCATCAATACTGATCCAAATAATGTCATTTTTTGTTCTGACAATGCTGATATTTTTAAAGTTACTCATTTGCCACGCTCCTGAATATTTTGGAGAAGTAGGGCGCTACTTTGATCGGTTGCTGAGCCAAAGTGACAAATACCATTGTGTGTTTGAGTTCGTTGTAAAATATGGGCTAATTGCAAGATACAGCGCAATTTATTTGCACTATTTGGGCTACCTAAAGCGAGTGATCCGCCATCAATATTAACCGTATCGAGTGATTGGAAAGCCTCAACCTCTTTAAACTCTGGTTTTTTTTCAAGCGATAATATTTCTGCGGCTGATATTTCATCCCACTCCCAATAATCAATTTCATTAGCCGACAGATTATGCGTATTGAATAGTATTTCAATCGCATTGTCGCTACTCCATGATGGTGCTGAAAGTTGAGCTAAGGGGGTTAAATTATGCTTATCAAGTGCCTCTTGAGTTGCAAGTAATAAAGTACAGGCTCCTTCGGTTGATTGAGTGACACTGGCATTGCTAATAATGCCTGTGGGTGGATTACCTGTGATAATGGTTTGTTTTAGCGATTCAGGGTCAGCGTTTATAATATCCTCATCCCGATGTAAGCTAGCCCCATCGGGGTAGAATAAAGGTACAATATTTTTGATGAGCTTATTGCGCTGTGCATACTTTAAGCGACGCTGACTTAGTTTTACATACTCCGCCATTGCCTCTGTTGATAGCGAGTAGTAATTAGCAGTTTTTTCAGCAAGTTCTTTGTGCAAGCTATAGTAATGTTTTTTTTCTTGTGTGTTGCTTGATTTTTTACGAAAGTGCCGAGTATGCAGTGTATTAAGTAGTTTTAGTTTTTTATTTAATCCTTGACTATTTTTCCAATCGCTTATCCATTGTGATAGTTCGGGGTTGAAAGAAATAGACGGTATTTTAGATGTTTCAATACCACTAATAAGGATTAATGATTTTGGGGTGAGTGTTAATTGCTGATAGGCATATTCAAGTGCCTGTAGACCACAATTTTCACCTACTGTAAAAGTATGAGACCTTAAATCTGGATGACATTGGAGGCGTTGGGATAATTGTTGGGCAAAATCATTATTATTGTTAGATGCTTGGCTAGCAACAATAACATCATCAAGATGAGTGGCAGATAAAGCTTGTTTTAGCAGTACCGCACGGGAGGTTATCAAACCTAAATCAAGTTTAGAATATGCGTATTTTTTTGCGCTTGCCTGTTTGATCTGACGGTTAAAAGGCGTTCGCGCGCCATCAACAAGATAGATCATTTGAGATTGAATCATGTGAGTATTGAAATAAATTTTTGCATCAACAGCTTAGGAATGTTCATGAAATATGATTTTCAAGATGACTGCTGCTAATGTATTAATAGAAGCTCCTTCTATGCACGAGGCACTTGTTTCATTTGGGGGGGATTTAATTCGGTTAATTCTATCTCAATTGGGGGTTCTTCAACAGTTTTTTGCTCAAGCTCTTCATAAGTTCTATTTAATCCAACTAATCCTTCGATGATTTCTTTTTTATCAGAGCCAGGTAAATCGGCAATAGACTCTAATACCTTGATGCGTGTTTCTTGCATTGACTCTTGTTGCTTCAAAGCAAATAGCTTGTCATGTTCAAGTTGAGCCATTTCTTTCTTACGTTGTAGATTATGAGAAGAGATAAGGTAATAAGACAAGCTGATGGCAAAAATAAGAGCAGAAAAAACCAGAATGGTATTTAGAGCAGATTGTTGTTGGGCGTTACCTTGCTGCAATATAAGGGCTTCTTCATGTTCTTGCTTCATACGTAGTTTTTCTTTTTCAAAAGCCAATAATTTGTCGGTCATGCCTGACTCGTATTGCTTATTTTTATCTAACATACTTATTTCTTGTTGTTTGAGTAGGTAAGCTTGTTGTAATTCTTGTTGTTTAAGTCTTTCTGCATTCTTTTGAGCATTTTGCTGCATTTCTTTTTCATGCAACATACGTTGTTGTTCGGTTAGGTTATTGTACTCCATCCGTTGCAGTTCAATTTTTTGCTGATAACTTAGCTCTGTTTCATTTCGCTTATTTTTTAGCTGTTCCTGAATATACTGGAACTGTAAATTCTTTTGTTCAGGCACAGGCAAGGCGAGCGGGGCACTGATGACACCGTTTGTATTCGTCTTGGTAGAAGCTTGAGAGCTAGTTGTTTGTGTGTTTTCAAGTGAAGTCGTTTGTTTGTCATTATTTATTGTCATAAAAGACAATAGAATTATAAACATAGC
>DRMA01000076.1 GCA_011375245.1 Thiothrix sp.
ATTAATCGTAGCAAGAAACAAAAATACTTCAATTTTCTATTGGAGACTTAAAAAGGAAGAACTCAAGACACACCAGCAACATAGCTTTCAAAAAATTTATTTTTTTTGATTATTATTATAGCACACATGCTTAAAAATCAAGCGTAATTATACTGAACAATACCAAACACAACCTGAACAATAAAAAGTCTTCTGCCCCACTAAAATATCAATTAAATATTTCTTATAGCAGTCATACTATCAAATGGGCGCACTTTATAATCTATTTCAATATTTTTGGCAACATAAATATTTTATTAATCTTTCCTATCTTCCTTATCCCCCCTCAATGTACCACAATATCCATTTCTATCTCACCATCTGCTAAACTCCCCCCATGTCAGAACTTCTACTCATCATCATCGGTACCGTCTGGGTTAATAACATCGTATTATCCCAGTTCCTTGGTCTATGCCCCTTTATGGGCGTATCACGCAAGCTCGAAACGGCTATTAGCATGGGCTTGGCAACCACATTTGTGCTTACGCTATCATCTATAAGTAGCTATTTAGTCAATCATTTTATTCTTGCTCCCTTAGAATTAGAGTATCTCCGTACGATTAGCTTTATTTTAGTTATTGCTGCCATTGTTGGTCTGACTGAAATGATGATAAAAAAAACCTCCCCTTTATTACATCGTGTTTTAGGCATTTATCTCCCCTTGATTACCAGCAATTGTGCTGTCTTGGGGGTTGCGCTGCTTAATGTGCAAGAGGCCAATAATTTTCTTCAATCTGCACTCTATGGCTTTGGTTCAGCCTTAGGTTTTAGCCTCGTCTTGGTATTATTTGCTAGTATGCGTGAACGGCTTGATGTGGCAGATGTGCCCATTGCCTTTCGCGGCAATGCGATTGCTTTAATCACCGCAGGCTTAATGGCACTCGCTTTTATGGGCTTTTCAGGACTGGTAAGAACGTAACATTATGATTGACGCTATTTTTGCTATTGTTGGTCTTGCACTATTTTTTGGTTTATTACTGGGTTATTCGGCTATTCGCTTTAAAGTCAAAGGTGACCCTATTGTCGATCAAATTGATGCTGAACTCCCCCAAACACAATGCGGTCAATGCACTTATGCGGGCTGTCGCCCCTATGCTGAAGCTATTGCTAAAGGTGAGGCTGACATTAACCAATGCCCCCCTGGAGGTGATGACACGATTGAAGCACTCGCCAATCTACTCGGTGTTGAAGCCAAGCCACTAGATGAAGAACATGGTGAGCATTCGGATATCCCAACCGTTGCCATTATTATTGAAGATACCTGCATTGGTTGTACCTTATGTATCAAAGCATGCCCTGTTGATGCTATTCTTGGTGCAGCAAAGCAAATGCATACCGTCATTGAATCAGAGTGTACGGGTTGTGAACTCTGTATTCCGCCCTGCCCTGTTGAATGTATTGAAATGGTACCGTTAAAAACTACTATTGACAATTGGCAATGGCCAGAACCCTTATCACTAGAACAAATCCCTGTTGTCGTTGAACCCTTAACAAAGAAGAAGAGCGCATGATCTCAAGCTCCCCTCATATTTGGCCGCTTAAAGGCGGTGTACATCCTGATTTTCATAAAGAGGAATCAACACAACAAGCCATTGCTATTGCGCCTCTGCCCGATAAATTAATTGTGCCTATTCGTCAACATATTGGTGAACTAGGAAAACTTGTGGTACACGTTAACGACTATGTTTATAAGGGGCAGGTTTTAACCACGCAACCTAAAGGTCTAGGTAGCCTAACCCACGCTCCCACATCAGGCACTATTGTTGATAGTGGACGTTATCCTATCCCACATGTATCAGGTTTTTCATGTCCTGGCATAATTCTTAAACCTGATGGTAAAGAAGATTGGGGTGAACACCGTTTAACGCCCTATTCAAATCACTTGTCTGTCCATAAAAATCAATTATTAGAGCGATTATATCAAGCAGGTCTCGTTGGGCTAGGCGGTGCAGCTTTCCCTAGCATGGTTAAAATTTCTGCTGCCGATAAAGCAACAATCAAGACACTGATTATTAATGCTGCTGAATGCGAACCGTACATTACTTGTGATGACATGCTTATGCGCGAAAATGCTAATGAGCTTATTCAAGGCATTCTCATTCTTATTCAACTCTTACAACCTGAACAATGCTTAATCGGTATAGAAGAGAATAAACCTGAAGCCATTGCTGCCATGCAAGATGCAGTGGCAACGACTAATAATAACGTCATTAAGCTTGTTGCCATTCCCAGCATTTACCCCAGCGGTGACGAAAAGCAACTGATACAAATCCTTACAGGGATTGCCATTCCCAAAAGCATACTCTCTTTCGACTACGGCATACTGTGCCATAACATAGCCACTGTACACAGTATTTATAACGCTGTGGTAAAAGGTGAACCACTGATTTCACGTACCGTTACGGTCACAGGATCAGGTGTTAAGCATCCGCAGAATTTTAAAGCACTTATTGGCACCCCCTTTCATCACCTTATAAACACTGCGGGTGGCTATACTAAAAAAGCAGAACGCTTACTCATGGGTGGCCCAATGATGGGTTTTGCGATGCAAACGGATGAAGTACCTGTCGTTAAGGCAACCAACTGCATCCTCGCACTTAGCGAAGCAGAACTGCCTTACTCACTAACAATGGCCATGCCCTGTATTCGCTGTGGCAAATGTGCGGACGTTTGTCCTGTTGATCTCTTACCCCAACAACTTTACTGGCATGCTCGTGCTGAAGACCTCGAAAAAGTACAACAACACAAGCTTTTTGATTGTATTGAGTGTGGTTGTTGTAGTTATGTTTGCCCGAGTAATATCCCTTTGGTGAGCTATTATCGCCATGCTAAAGGTGCGGTAAAAGCCAATGCTGAAAAATTGCAAAAAATTGATAAAGCAAGGGAACGCCATGAATACCGCGAATTCCGTCTACAGCGTGAAAAAGATGAACGTAAAGCCAAACTTGCTAAACACAAAGCTGCCTTACAAAAGAAAAAAGCAGCGATGGCTGCCGCTAAAGCCAATGGTAACAATAAACAAAACGATGTATCCGATGTGATAAAAGCGGCAATGGAACGCACCAAAGCAAAAAAAGCCGCTGCACAACAGCAAGCGAAACACTATTCCCAACCACGCAATACGGATAATCTCACTGCTGCGCAACAACAGCAAATAGATCAAGCTGATGCAAGACGTACAGCTTCTACAAAAAAGCACACAGAAACGGATAGCAAATAGGCATTATGGAATTTACTACGGACAACTTATCCAATCAGATTGATAATCATAAAATTGCTGCAGAAATGCGCCAAGTCTTATATGCCCTACTCCCTGGTATTGTAATGATGCTATGGTTTTTTGGTTGGGGAGCACTTTCAAATATTATCCTAAGCATTAGCTTTGCTTTAGGGTTTGAAGCCTTAATGCTAAAGCTACGCCAACGCCCTGTATTACCTTTTCTTTCTGATTACAGTGCCATTGTTACCGCAACGTTACTTGCACTAACCATGCCTGCTTATGCACCGTGGTGGCTTTTGCTAGTAGCTACATTCTTTGCCATTGTTATCGCTAAACATCTCTATGGTGGCTTAGGGTATAACCCGTTTAATCCTGCAATGGTAGGTTATGCCGTTGTCTTAATTTCCTTTCCTGTTGATATGGTCAATTGGTTTACCCCGACTGCCTTTAATATGGAGCAGATTGGTTTAAGTGATACCTTTGCCTTGGTGTTTAAGGGGGCTGCTAACTTGCCAAAGTGGGATGCAATGACCATGGCAACGCCATTAGATACCCTAAAAACAGGGTTACGCATGGATACGCCCATTAGCGAGATTAACCAATCCCCAACCTTCGGCGTACTCGCGGGTAAAGGCTGGGAATGGATTAGCCTTGGCTATTTAGTCGGTGGCGCATGGCTTATTTACCGCAAGATTATTAGCTGGCACATTCCAACCGCGTTTCTTGCTACTCTCATGCTCATATCAACTGCTTTTTGGCTTATTGATTCATCATTCTATAGCCCCCCACTCTTACACCTCCTCGCAGGAGGCACGATGCTTGGTGCATTCTTTATTGCAACTGACCCTATTACAGCCAGTACTACACCACGAGGCAAACTCATTTATGCGGCATTAATTGGCTTTTTTGTCTATGCGATTCGCGTTTGGGGCAGTGCCTATCCAGATGGTGTTGCTTTTTCGGTATTAATAATGAATATGGCGGTGCCATTAATTGATTATTATACTCAACCAAGAACATTTGGCTCTAATTAACAAAATAATTTAAAAAGATAAAAATATTTAATTCCTATTACTTTATAAAGGTAGTAGAATCATTTTATTGCTTTACTTAGCAAAAGGGCTGCATTTCAATACCATGAACTATTTCATGAACTATTTATAGTCGAAGCACTTCATCGACCTTTTTGAATAAAATAGACCCCATTAACATCTGACTATTATTTATAAAAATATTTTATTAATATGAATGTATTTATAGACATCAATATATGGATATAATTAACAACATAAACAATTGGTTGCATCTTGCGTTCGATACTGCCTCGCCTTATTTTATTTCTTTTTGGACTTTTTTTAATGATTACACGTATTTTCGTGTATCACTCATTGCAGCAGCTTCTTATCTTGTTGCAAAATTTTTATCGAAAGCAATCAGCAAACTGATTAAAAATATATCACAACGTTTATGCTTTAATCTTGGTGAAGAAATTGCCTTATTGTTAGAATCTCCCCTCTTTTATTTTATTTTTCTTAATGGCTTGATACTGGTTGTCGTTTTTTCAGAATTTAATGAAACCCCCCATTTTGTTGCCCTTTCAATACTAAAATCATTGTTGATTATTGTACTTTCTACCTCACTGCTGCGTATTATTAAACTTTTGTTACAAAAAGCTGCCGACAATGCGGAAAGCAACAAACTTATTCAACCACAGACCCTGCCTTTATTTAAAAATACGGCGTTAATCTTTGTACTAACAGGTGCTATTCATCAGATATTCTCTGTATGGGGTGTGGATATGACAGCGTTATTAGCATCGGCAGGGATTGCGGGGTTGGCCATTGGCATGGCCTCTAAGGATATGTTGTCAGATGTTATTTCGGGCATTCTGATTATGACTGACTCACCTTACAAGATAAATGACACGGTTGAACTTGAATCGGGCTTACGCGGTATGATAACGAATATTGGTATTCGTAGTACGCGCATACTCACTAAAGACAATGTAGAAATCATTATTCCCAACACGATGATGAGCAATACGCAAATCACCAATGAATCCTCCGCAGAAACCCAAGGAATACGCCTAAAACTAGTTTTTTCAACGGCTGCAGGCACTGATCCTGAGCATATTCGTGCCCTCTTAATCAATATCGCTGATCACAATGAAAATGTACTGCACAAGCAAGCTAAAAAGGTACAAGTATTGGAATTTAATGAACGCTGTACAACATTCTGCTTGATGTTTTGGATTAAGGAAGCTCCATTGCGAGGAGCAACAATGACACAGCTTAGAGAAGATATTTATACACAACTTCTAAAGGAAAACATCTCCTTCGCCTCGCCAACAGAAAGAGAAATCTCCATTACCTCGCAACCCGCCTTACGTCAGGAAGTTGCCATTACTGAATTTCCTGTCAATCAAATTGAAATAAAAGAAATGCCCAATTTATTTGGCAATGGTAAACCACGAACAATAAATAAACCTAATCGACCAAAATCGACAAAACGTAACAGTAACAAAGACGACAATGATCTCAAACACAGAGCACACTAAAAAACGCCAACATTGGCAGATAACATTATTAGGGCTTCTTTTACTAAGCTTAGTATTTGTACTGAGTATTCCTTATTTTGTAAAACGCATCCCTCAACAGCTCGAACAGAGCATTCAAACTCGTCTCCAGCAACACAATATTCAATGGGCTATCGTAGAAGCAACAGGTAGAAACGTCACCTTAAAAGGTAACGCACCAACCATAGAAGCACATGACCAAGCCTTTCACATTGCGCAACAAACATTAGGTGTAGGTGAACTAACCGATAGGATGACACCGCGCATTATAAATCCCTATACAATGAGCCTTGCATGGAATGGCAAGAAACTCATTATTAAAGGCTTTATTGATAGCAAAGCTAACTATAATACCTTTCTCAATCATGCTTTTGAGCAATATGGTAAAAATAATGTAACAAGCAAATTGACGATTGGCGGAGGACAACCCGCACATTGGAAAACCATGGTGACGAGCGTCCTTACTGAGCTACACAAGCTCGAAAAAGGCACAATAGAAATTACCAACCAGTCTATTTATATTGCAGGTATCACCCCTTCCTCAGTAACTCGCCAAACGCTTATCAAGACTATAAAAGGCTTTGAACAATATCAATACGCATTGGAATCCCATATTGTTGCCCTTGATGAAACAGATAAAATTTGCCAAGAAAAATTTAATACCCTATTACAACAACAGCATATTTTATTTAGCGCGGGCAATGCCATTGTTAGCCCTAAAAGCTATCCTTTATTGGATAAACTAGCTGATATAGCTGCACTATGCCCCAAGGCTAATATTATTGCAGCAGGTTATACCGATAACCAAGGCAATGATGAACACAATATCAAACTCAGCCAAGCGCGTGCTAAAGCCACTGTGAGCCAGCTTTTTCAACGCGGCATTTCTTTGCAGCGTATGACAGCTATTGGTTATGGTAAAAAGAACCCTATTGCAACGAATAGCACCGAACAAGGAAGAGCGCGTAATCGCCGTATTGAATTGATCGTAAAAGGTAACTAATCCTATGTTTCATCTTATTACTGAACTCGCCATTGTCCTCGTTATTGCCGCTTTTATAGGCTGGCTGACAGGACGCTATGTGTGTAAAAGTGGCGAACACGAGGAACGAAAAAAGAATAAGCAATTGTTCACACATAACCAATTGCTTGAAAAAGATGCAGAACAATACGCTAAAGACTTACAAGCCTTACGTGAAACTATTAAAGCTTCTGAAAAACAACGTGCGATACTAACGCAACAAAAAAGTGCTCAAGCAACAGAAATTCTCACCTTAGAAGCGCAACAAAAGGAAATGCTATTAGAGCGACAACAACTAGAACAATGTCTCTCTAAACAAGAAAGCTTGAGTGAAGATTTAGCCTTGCTTAGACAACAACAACGGCAATTCAAAGAACGTGACTTACAACAAAGTGAAGAAATCGAAACTCTGCTAAAAACATGTCGAACACAGGAAAAAGAACGACAGCATCAACAACAAAGAGCGCAAGATATACAACAAGAGAATCAAAAACTCAATCTGCGTGTCACGCTACTTAACAATGAAAAAAATGAATTAGAAAAACGCCTACAACAAAGCTATAAAGACAATCAAACATTGCATGATAAAAGCAATGTATTACATGAGGATACCATCAGTTTTAACCAAAAAATGGATGAATTAAGACAAAAAATAGAACAGTTAAAACAGCGTAATGAAGCCATGAGCATTGAGAATAATGATTATCTGGGGCGATTACGGGCAATCTCTAGCGTGGTTGATGTTGTGGGAACTGCACCTTCTACTGAATAAAAAATAATCCAGAAGCGCTTCAATCTTGTAAATTTTCCCCACTTAAGTGCTGTGGGGACTTCCTACACTGGATTTTTATGCATTATTATGCATTGTTATGTAATGTATTATTCAAACCTCCCCAAAGCCCTGCGTTAATAGCAATGGCTTCAATCGCACCTGTTTGACTATGGCGGCGATAAAGTAGACCTGAACGCCCTGAAAGTTCACGCGCCGAAACAATTTCACCCTCAGGTGTTTTGACTTTTGATCCAGCAGTTAAATACAAACCTGACTCCACAATACACTCATCACCTAAAGAAATCCCCAGCCCTGCATTGGCACCTAATAAGCTTTTTTTACCAATCGAAATAACCTGCTTACCACCGCCTGATAATGTTCCCATAATAGAAGCACCGCCACCGATATCAGAACCATCTGCAACCACAACACCTGCACTAATGCGTCCTTCAACCATTGAACAACCTAAAGTACCTGCATTAAAATTAACAAAACCTTCATGCATTACTGTTGTGCCTGACGCAAGATGCGCACCTAGTCTAACGCGATCAGCATCACCAATTCTTACACCTTCAGGAATTACGTAGTCCGTCATGCGTGGAAATTTGTCAATTGAAGTAACGCTAAGCTGCACATATTCTTCAGCAATTAAGCCGCGTAACTCTTCAATCATTGCAGGCATTACAGGGCCTGCGGATGTCCATGCAACATTCGGTAATAAACCAAACATACCGTCAAGATTAATATCATGCGGTTTTACTTGGCATTCAGACAATAAATGCAAGCGTAAATATACATCTTCTGTGCTAACAGGTGCAGCATCACTATCAATTTCAACCTCAATAAATTCGCTTTTAATCAAGCCAACTTTTTGTGCAAGACAGCTACGGGCAATCGCTTTGTTTGAACGCGGAAACCAAGTATCAAGCGTTTTTCCGCTAGCAATATCAATATAGCGATGACCAGTGCGTTCAATGTTCATGTGTAAATCCTCAATAGCGTACGATTAGAATAATGTTATTTTAAATAGCGAAGATTCTATAGCGTTGGGCTATTAAGATCAATTTCGGGCATTATTGAAGTGATTTTTTTAAAACCACATCACAACCATAAATAAGCAAATCTTGCTCAGGATAGTCTTTATATTTCTGATTAAAACGTGCTTGTTTAATCGGTAAATTTTGCCATGAACGTGTTTCTTCTGAACTAACAGTAAATCCAGCCTGTTTAAACTTCTGCATCATTTCGTTACAGCGTAAACGATTGGTATAGAAACCTGAATTAGCGATAAATTCAGCTTCCCATAATTTATCGTTAAAACGGAGGTTATTCAACGTATCGTCAATCGTATCCGTCAAATCAATCACATTGGAAAAAATACCATTGGGTTTTAAAACACGATATAACTCAGCGAGTACTGCATCAAACTCAGCTAATCTAACATGCTGTAAAACAGAATGAGACCAGATCATATCAACTGATTGATCAGGAATGGTCTTCAACGATGCGAGGCCATTGATTAAATAGCTTGCATCAATCGCCTCCAACAATTCCGCTAATGTTTCGGGGTCTTTATTCACCTTAGTCAAAGCCATCGAGTGCTCATCAAGATAAGCAAGCCCAGCTTTATAACGTTCAATATCCTTTGTGGCAAATTCACCGACATCAACCAAATAACACTTTTCAGCGCCCAAGGCAGTGATATTTAACGCCGACATGAGTGAGTCACCAGGACCTAACTCTAATGCGGTAAAACCCTGCTTAAGTGATGATTTCGCTTTATCATAATGCTGCTTTGCAATGCCAAAGGCATACTGAGGATCGATCATGTCACCATGTTTAAACATTGATAAGCGACGAAACGTTGAATATTTGATGGGTAGACGAGATAACACTATTTTCGCGGGTATTTTTACCCACCACTTTATATCCATGATTTTTTCCCTGTCTTTTGGTGTTAATACTAAAGTCGTAGGGAATAGTATATAGAGCCTATTATCAAAATAACAATAAATAATGTCATTACATTTATCTATTTTCTTCCAGCCATGCCTGAAACATCAATACATCCCACAACGGAAATTGCCAGTTTCTTTTTCCTGACAAATGTTCGTCCCATTTTTTGCGTATGGGTTCAGGGTTTAAATAACCTTCTTCTTTTAAACGATCTTGATCTAATAATGCTTCTGCCCAATCACGTAAGTCAGAACGTAACCACTCATCAATGGGTAAATAAAAACCCATTTTAGGGCGCTCCATCATTTCTTTTGGTAAATATTGATACATAACTTGTTTCAATAACCATTTACTTTCGCCATCACGTATTTTTTGGGACAACGGTAAACGCCATGCAAATTCAACAACATTATGATCAAGGAATGGCACACGTGTTTCCAAGCTATTACTCATTGCAGCACGATCAACTTTCACTAAAATATCGTCAGCAAGGAAGTTTAAAGTGTCGGTATACATCATTTGCGAAATATGATCTAACCCCTCAAGCTGGCTGCGCTGGCGTATACAGGTAGGTTCTTTACTACCAATAACCACATTTTCAGGATCATGCCAATGTGAGAGTAACTGTCGATTGATGCCAATCGCATCGGATTCACGAAAGAGCTTTGCCACTTTATATAAGCGATCACCTGCTCGCCCATGCCGTAAGGCTTCAGGTACACGTCCTGTTTTCTCTAAAACGGAGATCATCCGATCCCATGTTGAAATAGGTACGGTTGTTAATGCTTTAGCAGCTAGTTTGCGTAATGGCAATGGAAAACGACTTAATTTATCCCACAAACCTTTACTGCGAAAATAGTGATCATAGCCTGCAAATAACTCATCCCCTGCATCACCCGATAATGCAACGGTTACATGCTCACGCGCCATTTTAGAAACCAAAATGGTCGGGATCTGTGAGGCATCTGAAAAAGGTTCATCGTACACAGCAGGCAAAGAAGGAATCGTCTCTAAGGCATCTTGTGGCGTAACATAGAGTTCGGTGTGTTTTGTGCCTAAGTGCTTAGCAATTTGCCGTGCGTAAATCGCCTCATCAAAACCCTCTTCATGAAAGCCAATTGAAAAGGTTCGTACAGGCTGATCAGCAAGCGACTGCATTAAGGCTACAATAGTGGAAGAATCAGTACCACCTGATAAAAACGCCCCTAGTGGGACATCAGCAAGCATTTGTTTAGAAATCGCATCACGTAAGTGGGTATCTAAAGCATCAACGGCTTCTCCATCTGTGCCCATAAAAGGAGAAGCTTTACCTGTTGTAACTGCATCACTTAACTGCCAGTAGGCTTGTGGTTCATCAATATGGTATTGATTGGGTTCGGTTAATGAAAAGCGTAAAAAATGACCTGCTGGTAATTTATAAATGCCCTTATAAATCGAATACGGTGCAGGTACATTATTATGACGCAAAAATAATGATAACGCATCACGATCAATTTCATTTTCAAAATTAGGATAGGCTTTTAATGATTTCAACTCAGAACCAAAAATCAAACTGCCTTTTTGCCAGCCATAATACAATGGCTTTTCGCCTAAGCGATCACGCGCTAAAACAAGTTCTTTGCACTGCTTATCCCACAGCGCAAAGGCAAACATCCCCGTAAAACGTGCCAAACTTTGCTCCACGCCCCACTGCTCAATCGCTGCCAACATAATTTCAGTGTCAGAGTGACCACGCCAGTTAACACCTGTATTGAGTCGATTCAATTCTTCGCGTATTTCTTGGAAGTTATAAATCTCACCATTAAACGCAACCACATAACGCTGCGATGCAGAATGCATTGGCTGATGCCCTTCGGGGGAAAGATCGACAATTGCTAAACGTCGATGCCCTAAAGCGATGCCTGCTTGTGCATCTGTCCACACCCCGTTACTATCAGGACCACGATGCACCATTTGATCAGTCATTTGTTTAAGTACAGCATCCATGCCGCCATGGGCAGCCGCGATGGGTGAAAGCTCGATAAAACCACACATACCACACATAGAATTAACTCTTGTTTTAAACTATTTTTTGAAAAACTCTATTAACGAGTATTCTCTATTTTTCCATACATTTTTTGGGTATTTATTCTTGTAATTTTTCACCTGCTTTTTCCAACGCTTCACCAGCCTTATGCTGTAGGTCTTTCCTTGTTTCTTTAAGCTGCTCAGCAACTTTTCCTGCCGTATCTTTCGCGTGTTCTGCACCTTTTTTCAAGCTTTCCGTTGCTGATACTGCGGCTTCTTTAGCTTGTTCTGCCATCTTTTCAGCACTCTTTGTTATTTTGATTGTGCCTCCTTTTACAGCATCTGTTACTTCATCAGCTTTTTTGGTTAGATGCTCTTCATTGAAAGTATCTTTAACCGCTTGCCCCGTTACTTTTTGTATTGAGGTATGTAAATCCTGTAGTCTGACTTCTTCTCCATTGATAACCATGATATCGGGGATGTTGACAAACTCATCAGGGGTCACCTCATAATCTTCACCTTCATCACGATCATTTAAACCATAAGTACAAGTCGCTTCAGTGACACTGCCATCAGCATTATTAAAGCTAACAGTAATTTGCAAATGCTCGCCTGGAGTGGGTACTTTTATCACTTTATTCCATTTTACTTTCTCAGCAGTCATTAAGTGAGCCGTCAATTTTTGACACAACGTTGTCTGAGGATCACCTTCGTTAAGAGTACAACTGCTCATTGCAACTACCAAACTGGTTATTATGAGTAATATTTTTACTGTATTTATTATTTTTACCGTTCTCATGATTACTTTTTCTCCAATAGAGGTTTTAAATACTTCCCTGTGTATGATGTCGTTGACATTGATAGCTTCTCAGGTGTCCCTATCGCAACCACCTCGCCTCCCCCGCTCCCACCTTCGGGACCAAGGTCAATAATCCAATCAGCTGTTTTAATTACATCAAGATTATGTTCAATAACAATAATCGTATTACCATCATCTCGTAGGCGATGTAGGACACTCAACAATTGATCGACATCATGAAAATGCAAGCCTGTCGTTGGCTCATCAAGAATATAGAGAGTTTTTCCTGTACTCCGCTTTGACAATTCTTTGGCAAGCTTGACACGTTGTGCTTCGCCACCTGAGAGGGTTGTCGCATTCTGTCCTAAGGTTATATAGGATAAGCCAACATCCATCAAGGTTGAAAGCTTATTATGCACAGCAGGTATAGCTTGGAAGAAAACAAATGCTTCTTCAACAGTCATTGACAGTACATCATGAATTGTCTTACCTTTATAATGCACATCCAATGTCTCACGATTATAGCGTTTACCGTCGCAAATATCACAGCAAACATACACATCTGGTAAAAAATGCATTTCCACTTTGATTAAGCCATCACCACGACACGCCTCACAACGACCACCTTTGACATTGAAGCTAAAGCGTCCTGGCGTATAACCGCGTGAACGCGCTTCTTGTGTCGCAGCAAATAGATCACGAATGGGGGTAAATAAGCCACTATATGTCGCAGGATTGGAGCGTGGTGTACGACCAATGGGGCTTTGGCTAATGTCAACAATTTTATCAAAATGTGCTAAGCCTTCGATTTTCTTCACGGGCGCACTGGTCAGGCTGGCATTATTCAAATATTTGGCAATGGCAGGATATAACGTTTGATTAATTAAGGTTGATTTTCCTGAGCCCGATACCCCCGTGACGCAGGTTAATAACCCAACAGGAATATCCACACTAACTTGTTTAAGATTGTTTCCTGAAGCATCAATAAGACGTAACACTTTTTTCCTATCAAAACGAACACGTTTTGTAGGAATAGCGATTTTCCGCTTTCCTGATAGAAACTGCCCTGTACACGATTCAGCAACTTCAGCCACTTCTTCTGCTGTTCCTTGAGCAACAATATGCCCACCCTGCTTCCCCGCACCAGGCCCAATGTCAATGACATGATCCGCCATGCGAATTGCTTCTTCATCATGCTCAACCACAATCACTGTATTACCCAAATCACGTAAATGCACCAACGTTTTTAACAGCCGTTCATTGTCGCGTTGATGGAGACCAATAGAAGGTTCATCAAGTACATACATCACCCCTACTAAGCCCGCACCAATTTGTGAGGCAAGACGAATACGTTGAGCTTCGCCTCCTGACAAACTATCTGAGTTACGACTAAGGCTTAAGTAATTTAATCCTACATTAATCAAAAACTTCAGGCGAACTTCTATTTCTTTTACAATTTTTTCAGCAATTTTGCCTTGCTTGCCTGATAAATTAAGCTTGCTAAAAAAAACACTCGCATCACTAATCGACAGCGCAGTGATAGTAGAGATATTATTACCCGCAATAAACACATGACGCGCTGCTTCATTTAGTCGTGCGCCATTGCAATCAGGGCAATGTTCCGCTGCCATAAATTTGGTTAAATCCTCACGCACCGAACCTGAATCGGTTTCACGATAACGCCGTTGCATATTGTGCATAATGCCTTCAAACGGATGGGTCTTTTGATAAACCTGCCCTTTTTGACCTTGATAGGTAAAGGCAATAGGCGTTTTACCACTACCATACAGCACGACTTTTTTTATTTTTTCAGGTAATTGTGCAAAGGGCGTTAAAACATCAAAGTCATAATGATTTGCCAATGAACTAATCAGATGAAAATAGTAGGCATTACGCTGATCCCAACCGCGAATAGCACCCTCAGCAAGGCTTAACTCAGGCTTAGAAACAACTTTTTCAAGATCAAAATACTGATGCACACCGAGTCCATCACAATTTTCACACGCACCATTAGGACTATTAAAGGAAAACAAACGCGGTTCTAATTCGGCTAATGAATAACCACAGTGGCGACACGCATAATTGGCTGAAAAAACAAACTCTTCCAACTCACTGTGCTTATCCATCGGCGCAACACTAGCAAGCCCTTCTGCAAGTCGCAATGCAGTTTCAAACGACTCAGCAAGACGCAACTGCAAGTCATCACGAACTTTAATGCGATCTACGACCACTTCAACAGTATGCTTTTTGCGTAAGGCCAGTGTTGGTAAATCTTCGATATCATAAACCTGACCATCAATCCGCAAACGCAAGTATCCCTCGCTGCGTAATTGCTGAAAAAGCTGAGTATGCTCACCCTTACGATGACGCACGACAGGAGCAAGAATCATGACTTTACTCCCTATTGGAAGCGAAAGTACGGTATCTACCATTTGGCTAACCGTTTGTGCAGTTAATGGCTCTTTATGTTGTGGACATTGCGGAATACCTGCACGTGCAAAGAGCAAGCGCAAGTAATCATAAATTTCGGTTACCGTCCCTACGGTCGAACGTGGATTATGCGATGTGGTTTTTTGTTCGATAGAAATAGCAGGTGATAAACCTTCAATATGATCAAGGTCTGGCTTTTCCATCACTGACAAAAATTGTCGTGCATAAGCCGATAAAGATTCGACATAACGCCGTTGACCTTCAGCAAAAATGGTATCAAACGCTAATGATGACTTGCCAGAACCCGATAAACCCGTGATAATAGTTAACTTATCACGGGGCAGTTCAACATCAATATTCTTTAAATTATGGGTACGCGCACCGCGTAAGATTATTTTATTCACGGATTAAGGGGCTATGAAGTGAATGGGCAATAAATAAACACAATGAAACATAAGGAACTTTATTAACTCGTAACAAACAAAAAACCTATGAGCAAAACAATCATATTTTTTTATGATATATTTATAAAATGCTTATGGGTATATACAGGGCATAATTGAGCAAGATAGCAACAGGGGGCAATACAATGAATCAAACTCAAACACAACCAGCGACTCCATCGCTTAAACAATACCAAAGCGTATTAAAAGCACTACTACCTTTACAAGAGGAAATCAGTAATTCCTTTTCTTATACGAATAAACCATCACTAAGCTTGATGGTTGACGACAAAAAACACTTTCGTGTTTGGTTACAGCAACTTAGACATATAACAGGAAAAATAACACTCCTTTCCTCTGAACTTAACCAACAACTCAGCAATGGTAAATATGAGAAAAAGACATTAAGCCATTTTCGTAGCATGATAGAAAATCTCATCACTCTACATACTGAAGTTACTAACAGCTATGCAAATACGACCAATCTAATGGAAGGTCGTTATTTGCTTGAATATGTAACCAAGCACCTCCTAGAAAAACTGAGTGCTGATATTAACGAGTATCGCCATCAAGTCAATGATTTCGTTTTTAACTGTAAAAAAGAAGCAAAAAAAGATATCGAACAATTGACGTTAGTTCTTAATCTTGAGATGGGTGTGGGCTTTACTTCTTTTCGTCGTTGGTTAGGCGCTAGAGCTTAAGTTATAACGACTTAATCAATCGACTTAAACAACTCAATCAACTCAATCAACTCAATCATTTGAGTCATATATAAGGACAACCCATTGTGGTTGTCCTTATTTTTTTAAGCGGCTTTCGCTACCGCTTTTTGAATCAACGGCACGAGTTCTTCAGGGAGCTGTATATTCCCCGTCAACGCAAACTCTTGTGCTCGTGGTGACATTTTTTTCCATGTTCTCAAGATAATATCAATCCATTTATCTTCATCATATTGTGTATCAAACTTTTGATAAAACGCCATCATATAGTGTTCGATAAACGTTAATGCCGCAACATCCTCAAGAATTTGGGTATCAGGATTTGTCTTTAATTTCTTTTTTGCAATCGCTTGTGTGACACGACTAATAAACACCTCATCATACCCCACTTCCTCTAATAACTTACCCGCAGTATCGGCATGAAACGTATAAAGCCTAGTACGCCATAAATGATAACCTTTACGGTTCATTGGGTAATCACTACGTGGTGACTTCCAGCGCTGAATATGCTGTGCAGCAACTGCCAGTTTTGCCACATCATCCGCATCGGGTAAATAACGCTGAATCATGTCAAGCATTCGGTGGGAATAAAGTAATTCTTTTGGGACTTCATTACCCGCAGAATCGGTCTCCTTATTTGGATCTTCGCTATTCGCGGCATCTATTAATGCAATCGCTTGATCAAACATTTGTTGGGCATCAGTCATTGCTTCATTCTCCTTAGTGTCAATGATCTTGAAAAAATGACCACAATAGTACAGTCCAATCTGTTAAGACAACATTTGTATTAGATTTTTGGTGGCTATTTAAACCCTAGCGTTTTTCTGTCAGTCCACTGGGCACTCAAAATCGTCATTTACCTGCACCCAAGCGTCCTCACCCTTAACAGGCATCCATTGCTTATGTGATATCATCGGGTCATCACGATAGACCTCAACAAAACCCTTTTCATAAACATACACACCATCATTCCCTTCCCTCCAAAAAGCATGACACATAACAGGTATGGGTTTTCCCGTAAAACGACTTGGTTTTGTCACCTCGATACGCATGCTAATCATTCTTGATCTCGCTTTATTTTTACTTTTTTTCCAAATAGATACCATCTGCGTACGACCTGCAACCCGTACTTCACGTTTTCCCATTGCATTTTGTTGCACAATCCAAAAGGGCTTAACCTTATTCGGCGAGTGACTTGGGCAATGATTATCAGGCGTTATCAGCCATTCTGCGGTCTGTTGTTTATTATCAAGCTCTATACGCAACCCAATAAAATGGCATTGAGCTAATACATTAAATTTCTGCGTATAACGTGTTGGCTTCACCTTTTCATGCGTAACAATCAGTGATTGCATCGCAGGCGGTATATGGATAACAGGAAGACCCAAGGTCTTATAACGTGGTGACTCTAATTCTGGGTGATTCAAATCAATCTTAATTTCATGCTGCTGCAATGTATTTAATAAATGCAAATCAATATTACTTGAAAGCGTCTTACTTGAAAAAAGAGTGCTACAACTACTCATAAAAATAAAGACAATACAACTTAACAATAAAAAAACATTACTTTTTTTTGAATTAATTTTAATCACAATAAACACTCTTTTTTTTAAAATTATTAATCATTATTTGTAGGTTGTTTATCCAATCTATAGAAAAAAAATGGTTAATCATCCAAACTACTGATAAAAATAACATAAAAACCCCAACACTTTTTAAAGAATAGAATAAAACCTTATTGATTAAGTCATATCAATAGTATATAAGTTTAAATAATGATTGCATTTCATACAAATTAAGCGGGTGAGTAAGATAAACATCTAATCCCCATTATTTTTCAATAGGAGTATTGCGCAATGATTAAACCAGAAAAGATTAATACACATACGTTATATTCCCGCTATGCACGTCTACAAAAACTAGCCGAAGAAACGATTAAACGTTATGGAAAACTCGTTGATCCACAGAAAAATGGCAATCCCAGCACCAATCTACGCGACTATATTGCCAAACTAGACGCAATGATGGCTGACCCAAGGAATGCAAGCAAGAAAGCCCAGTTACAAGCCAAAAAAAGCAATGCTCAACAACGTCTGGCGAAAGCAGAACCTGAATATCAAGATGCCCAGCAAAACCTTCCTAACTATATTGCTGAACAAGAAAAACTCAAAACGGCAAATGATGTCTTTTATGCACCACCAAAAAAACGTGATGAATACCTTTATGTACTGGATGAAGAAACCTGCAAGCATCTTTGTCATAAAAAAACACCACAAAATAAGACGCAAGACAATACAAACAATACAAACAACACAAACAATTGTCGCTGCACCCTATTTGGCCCAAAAGAAATCGAATTAACGGGCAATCAAACCGATGCCTTACGCGTATGGAACAACAATAGCCATATCAAAAACATTAGCATCATTGATAATCGCAGCTACAATAAAGCCCATCGTGATGCGATCCAACTGATTCCACCCAAGAAAATAGACCCAACCCGTAAGATAAAAATAGCAGGTAAACCCAGCCAAGCATGGATGATTTGCGATCAGATGTCGGGCGCTATCCTAGAAAACGTGACCATCGAAGCCTGTCGTGTTCGCTCACCCAAAGGCCCTTTACAGGGAATATTTAGCTCAGATGGTTTTTTTACCAACTTAAAGGTGCTCAATAACGACATCCAAACGGCTGGCTCACATTCAATTGTCTTTAATGGCATGTTAAGCGGAGAAATATCAGGCAACACACTGCGTCAAGTTGGCAATAAAGCCCCTGCTATTCATCTCTATCCTGCGCGTTTTGGCGGTAATCAGGCAGAAGAAGGTATGGCCTATATTCTTGGCTTTGCTAATGAAAGTACCAACTTTCCTGACCAACAAAAATACCCACGTCTCGCCTATGACGCTATTACCGAACGTGATAACACGCTTATCGACACCACGGGCACAAAAGCCATCAATATCATTAACCAACGCGACGATATTTCGGAAACCTATCGCTGGATGAGTTTTGGTCTAGAAGACTTCCAGTATCATGCCTTTCAACAAGAATTCAGCACGCTCACTTTTGGTGACTATAAACGTGATCCTCGCTACCAGCACGAATTTGCTAAACTCAAAGCATGGCTGCAACAAAAAATAGAAGAATTCACCACAGGAAGACGGGTGGATAACGGCTTACCTGCCCTAAGAGCAGGCGATGAAAAACTGCTGCTGATTGGCACTATTTTACAAAAAGCCTTTAACAACGCTATCAATAGCAATAGGCTTGATGCTTATAGTTTATCCAACTTTCCTGAAACCCCCATTCGCACCTTCACCATGAAGCAAGTCGCCCTTAAATACGGCAAGCTACGTCCACTAGTTGCGTTAAACCACATGGGAAAAAACTCAGGCAAAGAACTGGAAAAGCGTCGTAAAGCGACACTAAAACACCTGCTAACCAATGCACAGTTAAATAATATTAAACCGAATCCAAAACCTGATACGAATACTGATGCAGCAACAGGCATTAACGATACTCCCGATAATATAAATACAACACCAAAGCCAATAGAACAAGCCCCCCAACAAGCAGCAAACGCACTACCTAAAAGTTATGGTGATTTAGCAGGAAAAATCCTCGTCAGCCCACGGCTTGATCAGGTCGGCAAAGGAGACATATTGCGTTTTAGCATTAACACCAGTGACTATGAATTAGACGATCTCACCTTAACTTATTTCTGGAGTCTTAATGGAACAACCAGTAATAATGCAACGTTCACGGTCAACACCACAAACATACCTTCTAATAGAGCAGAACATATTGTCAAAGTAACCCTCTATGCTAAACAAGGTTGGACAGTAAAAAAATCATGGGCAGGCAGTGCTATCTTTAGTATGAATAAGAACATGGGCAAAAAAACCAATCAAGCAACAAAAAAACCACCACAATCATCTCCACAACCAGCACAAGAAAGCCAAAATACGAATAGTGTGGACAATACAACACGCGATAAGCAGCGAGAGTTATTTTTTAGTTTTATTACTGCAATTAAGCAAGGCTTTAATCAACTGACCGCCAATAACAAATCAAACAAACAACAAAAGCTAACAAACGTATCACGCATTGCTCGTTTATTGAAAAGCTGGTTTTCGGGTGGAAAATCC
>DRMA01000077.1 GCA_011375245.1 Thiothrix sp.
CAGAGCAGCCAGGGGTATTGATAAAGAAGCCTTTATGCCTGTTGAAAAAGAGAATGATGATGAGTTAATGAATATGCCTTAGGAACGTACATGGAATAATTTACCGAAATTATAACGTAGGATTTTTGTTTCAGATGGGATGATCGCATGAGGCGCATAGTTATTCTATGTAACGAATGTGATCATTCTAGCTAGAATAAAAAGACAAGTTAGAGAACGGGAAATTGTTTCGTGCACGTTCCTTAGGAATCATTTATGTTATTAGTGTAATATAATGTACTTATATATATGATTATATGGTTTTTCTACAGGGTAATGCTTGCTAATCACAGCAGGTAATGGAATCATTGGATACCTTAAACATTTAGCTCTTTTTCGTTTAAAGGCAGCACAGCGAAAAAGTAACAATAAAGGATATCACTATGCATACTGCACATTTGAAGCACATTAGCTTGCTGGCAATCTTATTGATAAGTAGCTTTTTGCTGCTCAGTAAGGCTGCTTTTGCAGCAAGCCCCAAGATAGGGATTAATGTTAGCCCACCTCAAAAGATGACATCTTCTATTCCCTTTACTGATATTTTTAAATTATCAACAGGCTGGGTGACTTCATGTGATTTTGACTGGCAGAATAACCGTCCTGTTGACCCAGGATGTACCAAGAAAAATTCGTTTAATACCCGTGAAAAAGAAAGTGTTCGTTTAGATGCTAATGGTTGGGTGCAATCCTTACCTAGTCAGCAAGAGCCCGAAATATATACTTCTGTATCGAGTGTTTGGACTTTACCGAGCAGCTTTCCCACAGGGGCTTATGTGGTGCTTTATGACGGTGAGGGGACTATGGCGATTAGAGGGGATGTTGCCGTACAACAGGAAGTGTTAGGCAGAATTGATTTTACTCTTAATTCCCCCAAACGTAATTTAAGACTCCATATTACAGCAACAGATCCAAAACGAAATGGTAATTACATTCGTAATATTCGGGTGATTCCAAAAGAATATGAATTTTCTTATCAATCTCAATTAATTAATCCACGTTATGCGAAAAAAATAGGTCCTTTTCAGGTTTTGCGTTTTATGCCTTGGCAGCAAACGGTTTACCAACAAGACGTGAGCTGGAATACTCGCCCAAAGCTTACTACTGCACACTATAACTCAACGGATGGCGTACCTTTAGAAGCAATGCTTGCTTTGTCGAATCAAACGCGTTCAATCCCTTGGTTTTCTATTCCACATAAAGCAGATGATAACTATGTGCATAATTTTGCTAACTTAGTAAAACAAAAACTTGCGCCAGGTCAGCAAGTTTATATTGAGTTGTCGAATGAAGTGTGGAATATGCTCTATTCTGCATCACATTATGCAAATCAAGAGGCGCGTTTACTTTGGCCGCGAGCATATCCTAAAATGAATTCTGGTACACGGAAAATTTTATTAGCGATTAATTGGTATGCAAAACGTAGTGCTGAAACATGTGATATTTTCCGCAATGTTTTTGGCGGACAAAAAAATCGCGTAGTGTGCGTGGTCTCAACTTATGCAGGTGCAAAGCGCTTTGCTGAAGAGTTATTGGACTGTCCACTATGGAATAAGGGCTATTGTGGTAAACACTTTGATGCTTTTGCAGTAGGGCCTTATTTCGGTGATTATATGGCAAGAATCGAAAATAGAAATACGGTTAATGCGTGGGTTAACCAGCCTGATGGTGGTATGAATAGTATTTTTAAAGAAATTTTTCAAGGGGGGTTAATCCAAGATAATTTCTCTGCAATAGGTGGTGCGATTGATCGTTCAATGCAAAATAGAGTTAAGCATAATGTAGCACTTGCCAAACAATATGGCATACCATTGATTGCTTATGAAGGGGGGCAGCATTTATTACGTGTTGATCCACCGCATACGGTAAAAGATCCACGTTTATTAGAAATGTTTATGAAGGCCAATCGTGACCCACGTATGAAGCAAGCGTATCGGCGTTATCTTCAGGCATGGAAACAGCAAGGGGGAGGGTTATTCGTACATTTTTATGGTATTGGTGAAACAGATAGTCGTAATTACTTCAGTATGTTGGAGCATGTTGGGCAAGCGACTTCTCCTAAGTACGAAGCGTTATTAGAGCAGCTTCGTTAGTGGCAAGATAAAGGTAGGCTGGGGGTGAGAGATGTAAATCCCAGCCATTTGTCGTCTTCAAGTGAGTACTTAAAGTATTCGTGTACAATGTTCTAGGAATAATAGGGTTACTATTTGTTAATAATTACAAGTTTCTAAATGGACAATAAAATAATAAAAATAATGTCTGGTTTTGGAGGGGCGTTCCAAAAAAAACAGGTGAAAGCATTATATCAAGGGTTTATTCCTTCTATTCTTGGTTCTATTGCGTTGAGTTTTCTTGCATATTACTTGTTTTTTTATGGTGATAGTAATAATCAGCGCAATAATATACTTTGGGTTTTGTTGATTTTTGGCGGGATAATACTACATAGTGTTAATATTTTGTTGTATTTCAAAATAGAAACCGAGCAACTTAACCATCGTTTATTTTTACAACGTTTTGCGCTAAGTTCTATTTTGGTTGCTCTTGCTTGGGCATTAATGTTTTGGCATTTATTTCCTGCTGTGTCAGAAAAAGATAATTTTTATACTATTTATCAGGTATTTCTTGTTGGGGCTATTATCACTTTAGCAATGACAACGCTTGCTTATCATTTAGGTATTGCAGTGTTGTTTATGCTGATTGTCGTTGCACCGTTTGAAATAAGACTCTTGATGATGGAAGAGTCAAACTTTCATACAACCTTGGCGGTGTTAGTATTGCTTTACGTCTTTTTTCAACTAGAAAGTTTAGTGCGGGTTAATAAGAAATATTGTGAAAATATTCATTTGCAAATAACATCAAAAAAAATAGCCAAAGAATATGAGCATTTTCGTTATGCTGTTGATCATCATGTTATCTATAGTGCAACAGATGCTCAAGGAATAATTACTCATGCAAATGATCGTTTGGTAGGAGCGAGTCAATATTCAAAAGAGGATCTTATTGGAAAAAATCATCGTATGTTGAACTCAGGTGAGCATCCCCATTCTTTTTGGGCTGCGATGTGGGCTACTGTGGAGCAAGGTGATATTTGGCGTAATGCAGTAAAAAATATAGCACAGGATGGGTCGTCCTTTTGGGTCGATACAACTATTGTGCCTTTTATGGATGATGCGGGAAAACCTTATCAATATATTGCAATTCGCACAGATATTACCCAATTGAAAAATCTTGAACAACAGAATATTAATGATAAAAATGATGTACTTATTCGAGCACGCGTGGCACAAATCTTACAAGAACAGCAGTCACTAAAAGCACGTATGGAACAAGTATTACATGTGTTATCGAAAAGCTTGGGTATGCAGCGGCAAAATAAGTTAGGTGTTTTTTTGATGTCTAATAGAACTAAAAAGCTTGAGCTGTATGTTGTGCATGGTGAAAGTGATAAAACCATCAAGCAGAATCAAAAGTGTTTACAATTAATGCATTCCTTATGTATTCGGGCGCTTTCAACGAGGGAAATTGATATTGTTGACACCTGTTTTAATCATATTGAGCATGATACTGAAACAGAAGGTATGACTTCACAAGGGTATTATATTGTGCCGCTTTTGCATGATACGAAGGTGCTTGGTGTCTTATTCATTTATACAGATTCTCACCCGTCTAAACATGAAACGAGGCAGAGTACTTTACGTTATCTTGGTAGTCTTATTGGTGTAGCTATTGCCAATGAATATGTCAAAATGAATCTTCATCAAACGAGTAAAGATGCTGAAAGAATGGCGCAAGCAAAGTCTGATTTTCTTGCTAATATGAGTCATGAAATTCGCACCCCGATGAATGGTGTTTTGGGGATGTTGGATTTATTAAGTGACATGCCATTAAGTGATAAGGCAAAAGGCTATATTGATACAGCCCATGGCTCTGCTAATATGTTACTCAATGTGATTAATGATATTCTTGATATCTCTAAAATTGAGTCAGGTAAGTTACATATTGAAGCAATTAATTTTGATTTAAGAAAAACGA
>DRMA01000078.1 GCA_011375245.1 Thiothrix sp.
ATTATCAATATTGTTGCCTTGTTGATTATTCCATTACTCTAATAATTTACAGTATTTGTTAACTAGACAAAGGGCGATGATAATGTCCTTTGTTTGGTACAAGGTAGTCTTGTTGTGCTAATAACTTTATTTTTTCCAGTATGTCAAAATACGACATAGTATTACCATTGTTTAGAAATGCTTAGCCCATAAGTATCCTTATCTACTATTGGTTTAAGAGTGAAGCTTTTATAGGGTTTGGTGAAATAAAAGCTGCTCATAATACCCAATGCTGCCCCTGCGAGTACATCCTCAGTATAGTGTTTATCCGCTTTCACTCGACTATAACCCACCAATGTTGCCGCCATATAAGCAGGGAGTGCATATTTTGTTCCATAGCGCTTGTGGATAAAAGATGCTGCTTGAAAGGTGACAGACGAGTGTCCTGAAGGAAAGGAGAGATTGTCTTCCTTATTGGGTCTTTCTTTATTGGTGGCGTATTTTAATCCTTGGGTGATAATAAGGTTGGTTGCTGCTGCTTTGTAAAATTGTGTGCGACCTTTTGCATCATTAGCATAGAAGGTTGAGCCGTAGGCAATGGCAGGAAGTAATAAGAGCAATGCATCACCTGATTTCTCAAGCGTATCAGCAGCAATGGCAGTTTGTTGTAGAGGAAAGAAAATAAATGGCAGTAATACCAAGCGTGTGAATATAAAATGAAATGAGTGCTGGATAGACATTAATTAGTATATTTAGGTTTAGTATATTTGATAATGAGTTTCACTCATTATAGGGGTACGTCATGTGGTTTAATATAACCCACATGACTGTTGGATATAATTAACGAAGTCTTAAACACTGCCCAGGATGTATTGTAAAGTCTGGGCTTTGTAAGTTATTTAAACGAATAATATCATTTCGTTTTACCCCATGATTAACACCAATACGATAAACGCCATCCTTTGCTTTTACAATATAGTAGTTACCACTGGTGGTATCACAATCTGATCGGCTCCAGTTTTGTGGGGTATCATTTGTTAGGTAGGGTTTTGGAGGATAAGTTGTAGGTACGTTTGAAGTTAAAGGAGGGTCTGGTTGATAATAAGATTCTGTTGAATAAGGTGTATCATAATAGGACAAAGTGGGTGTTGTACGTACTGTTGGGGTCGGGTAAGGAGTGGTTGGGTAAGGGAGTGTTGTACTTGTGGTTGGTTGATATTTTATAATAGGAGGGGGGGCATTATTATTCGTTGTATTGTTGTGGGTGTGTTGAACGCCTGATGCAGGTAATGGGTGACAATGGTTTCTTCCTTCGTGTAGATGGCAGTTGCCACCTGTATTATTGCTTTGAACGTGAGGTTGACAGATTCTATTCGCATTACTAGAACCAATGTTGTGTGAATGTTTCAGTCCTTCAGTAGGAAGGCGATGTGTATGTGCAATACCATTATGTGTGTGGGTAACGCCTGCCTTAGGATTGTTTTTTGTGCTGTTTGTAGTTGCGCAGCCACTTATTAGTAGTAAAGGAAGAGAGGTTATTAATAATAATTTTGTTTTCTTGTCCATCAGCTAAGCCCGTATGTTGATCATATAGTTATTTTATCACTATAGAATTTGCTAAAAAAACACTCTACATATCAGATGGTTCATATGTATTTTATGAAAGTATAAAACATATTTTATGTTATTAATAATGGTTTATCATCGGTATGATAAAAAAACTGTTTATTTTTATTAGTATTACTAATCGTTTTTTGAAACGATTTTTTATGTTGCCCCCCAAGTAAAAGACAAAAAAAGAGCCTGCTAATGCAGGCTCTAGGATTGTGTATCTTTTATTGATATTTATTATTATTACTTATTTTGTAGATTTAGCTTGTGGGGCAGCAGGTACAAGTGCTTGTGTATTCGTCCAAGGAACATAAGTGCTTACAGCATTTGTATTGTTGCTACCAACAACATTAGCATTAGTTGTGCCGTTTCCATTACCTTGACCTGTCCAATCAGCTAAGCCATTGACTGTTGTGTCGCCGTTGCCATCTGCTGACATTTTTGTATCCATATTTGTGCGGCCTTTGCCTTTAAAAGTAATAGCAAAATCGACTTCACCATCTGCATCGCCTTTACCTGTTCCCCATGAGTTTAGTTTGCCTTTTGCAGCGCCATCACCTTTTGTATTGCCTTTACCTGCTAGTGATGATGCACCATCTGCATTTCCAACAGCATTACCATTGCTCATACCATCCATCCAATCAGCAGATGCAGCAGTAGAAAGGGCGATTAAAGCAGCGAATGTGATTGTAGATAATTTCATGGGGGGGCTCCAATATGTGTTGTGTTAGTTTTAGCTTCTCAGCAATTATGCGCATTAGTATATTCTAATATTATTATATGTCAACTGTTAAATAAAAGTATGAGCAAAAAACAAGGCTTTTAAGGAGTATGGACGAAATAACGTGAATGATTCCGCCTTATGGTGTGTGTTACACTATTGCGTTTTTCCACAGCAAATTCACTTTAGCCAATGCTTCTATAGGGGGAAGAACCGTTAGTCTATTGTCAGGTAACTCAGTTAAAATTCCATCGTTGAGGAGTGATTGCAGCGGGGTTTCAATATCAAAGCTTATCGTGACAGCAAATTGTTGCTGCATGAATTGTTCAATGTCATGTTTGATGGTTGCACGAGGTTGTGGTTCTTTGCTGTGTGCCAAAAAATGATAGAGTAAAAAACACTCTTTGATTTCTTCTTCTTCCGCACGATCCACCATTAGTGTTAATACAGCACGATTGTTGGCAAGATTATGAAAATAAAGGTTTTGTGCCAGAATCATCATGTATTTAGTGCGTTGAGTGAAAAATTTAGTGACTTGTCTAACAATAACGCCTGCCAAACCTAATAGTACCCCTACAATTGCGAGTGGATTAGCAACAACGGCTAATTTGGTGATGGCTGCAACGACACTACCAGCTGTTCCGCCACCTGCGGTGATGGTTAGTTTTAATTTATCAAAGGGTTTGAGTTTTATTTGAGCATTGGGGAAAAGCATTTCCAAGTCAATATGCGGTATTTGTTTAAATATTTTTAAGTAAATGACATCGCTCGACATTTGCTCAGGGAGCATTTTCCGATATTTTTTTAGGATTTTTGCCGCTTTTTTTTCGTTAACAGACTGTTCAACCATGATTTCTTGAATACGGTCTGCTTCAGGCTTGAGTTTTAACAATAAAAACAGTCGTTGAAAAATGGGAATGTTGAGTGTTTCTTTGCGTAAGAACATACTTTTTAAGGTTCTTCTTTCTTCTTGTTTAATGCTAGCACCGCGTGAAAACAAGAGAACTTCATCAAATTCGCTCAGATCTACTTTAAGTTGTAAACCATAATGGGAGGCTTTAGCAAAAATTGTTTCTAGATCATGTTGATTGATTGTGGCGTAGTTAGCTTGCTTAAGTAATGTTGATAACTCTTGAGTAAGCTTATGTTGCATCCCTTTACGTTCTTTTGTCGTGTAATTGAGTATGGTGAGTGTGTCACGGTCAGGGCTGAAGGGAAGATAAAGCGCTTTAAGATCCTGTAGTTTATTACGATAATGCTGATGTCGCCATGCACAAAAATAGAGTAAGTAAGTGTTGTACTCTGTGCCAAGTTGATTAAAGGCAGAGTGTGTTAAGCAGTCTTTTAAGGCAAAACGGCTGATGGGGATAAAGGTTTCAGGGGGATTTTCCATTGTTTTTGTGAGATGTTTGATAATATTGATACGTAAAGTATATTAAAAAATAACCTAGAGTGTATAAGATATTATTATCACTTGGAAAGTAATTAAACACTAATGTGAGAGAAATGCGTCTTGTTTATCTTGTCGTTATTTTTCAGTGTTTTTCTAGTTATCTGTTATTTTTTTGAATAAATAATAATCAAATACCTTTAAAATGAGTTAGGTATCCTTTCTAGTAGCCCTTCGCCATAGAGAGGATAAAGTTGTAATTTTTCTAAATGAATATAGCCAATATGACAGCCACAGTTTGCATTACTGCAAGTACGTGGTTTTAGATAGTCGGTAAATGGTTGTTGATAAATATTACCTAGTTTTTGTTTGATAAAATGGCAACGTGTTATATCGCCAGCACCATTGACCGAAATAACGGATTCTCCAGTAGCACACACACTATGAAGACTTTGATGATAGGAGTTATTATTTTCAAAGTGGGGATCAATAGCAAGTAGCTGTTGTATATCTGCGGAGCTGTAATAGTGTGCTTCACGTTTATAAGCATTTACCCAAAGATAAATATGCTTTGCTAGTGCTTTGCGCAATTGCTGTATGTGTACAAAATGCGTTTTCAATCCGACTACACCTACGCTATAGCGTACTTGATAACGATCCAGTTGTTGACAGGTTGCAATAAAACGTTCAAGTTCGATTTCATTGGGGTGATAGGTTATCCAAAAAGCCGTTTTTTCTAGATCACAGTGTTTAAGCCATGTAGTCGAACAAGAAAAATTAGTTTGAATAGCTACCTTTTTTACCTGTGGCATATGCGAAAGTTGTATTATCGCTTCACGATAATATCCCCGAATCAATGCCTCACCCCATGGGGTAAATAAAATGGCAATATTGCACTGCTGTTGGCCTACCCATGTGACAAAGCGTTGTAAATCAGCCTTGTCTTTGGCTAACTGTTCACGTGTATCCTGACGTTTGGCAAATGGGCAATAGTGACAGGCATAGTTGCAGCTTGATAAATCGCCACGATATAAGAGCGTTAGTGTCATAATTGAGTTATTAAATAGGCAAAAAAAAACTCTAGTATTTTATAGCGTAACACCTGAAATTCCGCCTAAGCCACAGTAACCTGCTGGGTTTTTAGCTAAATACTGCTGGTGAAATTCTTCAGCGTAATAAAAGGGTTCTGCCATGAGAATTTCAGTGGTGATTTCATCATGACCTGCTTGGTTTAATAGGGTTTGGAATTGTTCCTTACTGGCGTGAGCCTGTTGATATTGTTCTTCATTAGAGCAGTAAATGCCCGAACGATATTGGGTTCCTTTATCGTTACCTTGGCGCATACCTTGCGTTGGATTATGTCCTTCCCAGAAGTTTTTTAGTAATGTTTGGAAGCTTATGACCTGTGGATCATAGGCAATTAAGACGACTTCGTTATGCCCTGTTTGCCCTGAACAGACCTCTTGGTAAGTTGGGTTGGGGGTGAAGCCTGCGCTATAACCTACTGCGGTTGAATAAACACCTTCTAGTAACCAATAGCATTTTTCTGCTCCCCAGAAGCAGCCCATACCAACGATAAGTGTGTCGATATTTTCAGGCCAAGGGGCTTGGATAGGATGGTTATTAACGTAGTGTTTGTTGTTAATGGGCATTGTGCTATCTCGACCTATTAAGGCTTGTTCAGCAGTGAGTGTGAGGGAAGGCTTGGGAAACATAAGGCATCCTTGTCAGGTTGTTAATGGTGTGATTATGTTTCATTTACTATACCTTTTTTTAGTTATTTTTGCTGCGGACAAAAAAAAGAAGCGAGAAGCTAACACTGACGACTGATTTATAAGTCATCAGCATTAACGTCCCACTTCATAAGATTTCCAGCTGCGCGCTAAAAATTCTTTATAAAATAGTTTGTTATGCTACAAAAGGAACGATAGGATAACTCCAAGGACTGTGTAACCCCCACCATTGTGAAGCGATGGTGCTGTAAACAGAGCGAATATCGAGTGTATGGCGTAAGGCGTTGTTGTGTAGGTTTCTTAAATCAGGATTTGTACCAAAAACCCGTCCCCCACGTACACGTCCTCCCATGACTAAGTATGCACTGGCCTCGCCATGATCAGTACCTTGATTGCCATTCTCTTTTACTTGTCGGCCAAATTCAGAATAAGTCATGACCATGATATTGTTCCATTGACCGTGATTTTTCATATTTTGTGCAAAATGATGCAGCGTATTAGCAAGGTCAGCGAGTAATGTGCCATGTGAAGAGCTTTGTCGTTTATGCGTATCAAAGCCACTTAAAGTAACTTTATAACTTGGAATGCCAACACCACTATTGATTAAGCGTGCAACGGATGCCATTTCTTTACCAAATTTACTGTTTGGAAAGTTTCGTGATTCATCAGGTGTATGTTGTAGATACTGTCCCAAGGTATGGCTAGAACTGATGACTTTGCGTTCAGTATCACGCAAATAACTCATTGCATCATTATGATGTTGAACGCGGGTGTTTTCCATTAGCTGATTATCACGGATGAAATTATTGATATTATCAATTCTTATGCTATTGGTTTTTGAGCCGTCTAAGGGTCCAAGTGTTGTAGCAAAAGATACACCTGAGATGTCATGACTTGCATTTAATAAACGTGTTAGCCAACCCTCATTGCCATGTCTGTTTAATGCATGATCGAGTAGTCTAATCGAATTGAAATGAGAACGAGAGCGTCTGCTTTCTGGAAGTCCTACACCTTGTATCCATGCCAGATCTTTTGTGTCTTGCCAATAAGGCAGTAAAGCACGCATATTAGGATTCATTGCAAGTGAAGACGTAATGGGTAAACCATTTCTTTCAGCAATAGTTGGTCGTAGTCGGTAATATTCTTGATCTCTAAAGGGAATCAAGGTATTCAAGCTATCATTGCCACCTTGTAGCTCCACCAGTACCAATATACGCTTTTGGTGTGGGGCAGAATGTGCTTGTTGAGATAATAGCCCTGTTGAAAATGGTAGTGCGCCTAAAGCGCTTAATTTCATAAAGTCTCTGCGGTTCATAATGCCCTCCTTACGTTAATTGATAAGCTCGATCAGTCACTAATTCGTGTATTAGTGTTTTAATGTCAATAGGTTGTGTCGGTAATGCTTTGGTTGGCTTTCTTGCAAGTAGCCAGTTAATGGCTTGTTTTTTTGATAAAACAGGAATATATGCCAAGTCGTGCGAATTGGTATTGGCCACTAAGGTAGACATTAAGTTGACCCGTATGGGTAACGTATAAGGAGTAATCCATGCCCTGCCACTACGATAGCCTTCTGGTGTTTCAGGATTAAAGAGAGGCTGCCCTAATGTTGTACAGACATCTATAATTTGTGGTGGAGTCATTGCTGATTTCAAGTGTAAACTGCGTAATGTACCAACCACAAGTTCGATGGGCGATTTTGCCTTTTCACCACGATTTCTAGGTGACCAGAATTCTGGACTATTAAGTACTGTTATTAATAAGGTACGAATATCATATTTTGCATGACGAAAAACGATACCCCATCGTCGAATAGTGGCTAGGTTTGGTTTTTCATCACTAACGAACTCCGCCCAAAATTTTCTGGCAATGCGCTCAGCAATATTTTGTGCAGTACGTGGATTCTGTAGCAAGATATTAATAATATCATCACCATTAAAGTTGCCCTTTTTCCCCATAAAAAATTTCACACTATTGTCATGCAAGTGTTTATGGAAGACAAACCGCCCTGTGCGACGGTCAACAGACCAGCCCGTTAGTGCTAACTTTGCAGCATGCATATCAGACTCGCGAAAGTTTCCTTCTCCTACGGTAAAGAGTTCGAGTAACTCGCGGGCGAAGTTTTCGTTGGTTTGGTCTTTATTATTTGTATTGTTGTCCAAATAGATTAGCATCGCAGGATCACGGATCAACGCATGCAAAAACTGTTTAAAATTCCCCAGTGCATGATGACGAAATAATCGGTTTTGTTGAATTAACAGCTCTGGTTGATTAACGCGATCTATTGATGTGGTAAACCAATTATGCCAAAATATCACCATACGCTCAGTGAGTGGATAAGGTGTGCGTAATAACATTTTTATTTGCCAGTGTTTGACCGCTTGTTTATCCAGCATTAAACGTTGTTGTGCATGGTTTCTTTGTTGTATTGTTTGTTTGCTCCAAGGTCTCCAAGGTGTGATACGTGGAGGGGGTAAATCCCATTTTGCAGAGCTGTAGACAGCGTGTCGCACACTTGCTCCTCGAGAGCCTCCATAGTAACGATTGACTTCTTCCAAGCGCACTCCTAGTCCTACGCGTGCTAATAAATGCCGTGCTTCTTTTGTTGTTAGTGTCCCCATAATATTGATACCATAAAAATTATTTGAAGTCCCTTATTGCCCTTGCTTCTTATAATTGACACATTGTTTTGCTGTGTCTCGTATCGACTATTTATATTTTTATCTATAAGTCGTTTTTCTTTATCATTAATTAAACTTATTAATTGAGAGCTGCTTAACATGCAAATAGTTCCCTGTTTTCTCGTTCCTTACCCGCCATCATGTAATGCCTGTTTTTTAACTTAAGTTATTGAATGTGAATATTAAATTTTGTTAAGCCTACAGTTGGCATGGGTTCATTTTTACATCATGTTTAATGGTAAATTCAGAAGATCTATTAATGCTATTAATCATGGTCAATTGTTTAGGTATTTAATGTAATTTATCAATACGCCTAATGCTATTTTTAGACGTAAGAGAGGATTTAAACAAAAGAAAGCACGGGGTGATTCCACGGGTTATTCAAGCCCCACCAACGTGTGGCAACTGTTCCATAAACAGAACGAATATTAATCGTATGAGGTAATGCGTTGTTATGCAGATTGTTTAAATCAGGGTTTTTTCCAATAATTCTTTGCCCTTTGACTTTGCCGCCCATGACGAGATGCGCCCCTG
>DRMA01000079.1 GCA_011375245.1 Thiothrix sp.
CATGGTAAAGTCCTAGTATATGACGTGTCATATGGTTTAAAGACGTGCCTTTTTTTAGTTGTTGTTGAATATAGTTTAGGTATTGCTGCAAAATTTGTTCACGGCTTGGTGCAGCCTGTGGGCTATTATAAAATTGCTGATCAACGTGTGCTAATAAATAGGGGTTATGGTACGCTTCTCGTCCGATCATTACGCCATCAACATGTTGTAAATGTTGTGTACACGCAGCCAGTGTTTTTATACCACCATTGATGATTATGTTTAGCTGTGGAAAATCTTTTTTTAGCTGATAAACCATTGAGTAATCAAGCGGAGGAATATCGCGGTTTTCTTTTGGGCTTAAACCTTTGAGGAGTGCTTTTCTTGCGTGAATAATAAAGGTTTGACAACCTGCTTTAGCAACCGTCTGAATAAAATAGTAAAGTTTTTCATAGCCTTCATGATCATCAACACCAATGCGATTTTTTACGGTAATAGGGCAACCATTTGCCTTGTCTTTCATCGCATTAACACAGTCGGCAACGAGTGAAGGTTCACGCATTAAACATGCGCCAAATGCGCCCTTTTGTACGCGTTGGCTTGGACAGCCTACATTGAGGTTTATTTCATCATAGCCATAGTCAACCGCCATTTGAGTGCAGATTGACAACTCTTTTGGGTTGCTGCCGCCTAGTTGTAAGGCGAGAGGGTGTTCTTCAGCATTGTAATGTAGATAGCGATTTCGTTCACCATGAATTAGTGCGCCTGTAGTGACCATTTCAGTATAGAGTAGCGCATTCTTGCTAATAAGCCGTAGGAAGTAGCGTTCATGAGGGTCAGTCCAATCGAGCATAGGGGCAACTGAAAAACGTCGATTGAGTGGTTTTGAAAAGGGCGTTAGTGTCATGTTTGACAATGTGTGCAGTAAAAGGTTGAACGTTGTGATTGGGTGATTTTTTGTATTGGTTGTGAGCAGTTAGGGCAGGGCTGTTCAGCTTTGCCATAGACATTGAGGTTGACTTGGAAATAGCCTGTTTGTCCATTAGGATTGACAAAATCACGCAGTGTTGTGCCACCTTGTTGAATCGCTTTGGTTAGCACCTCTTTGATCATCAGGGTTAGCTTTTCATAATGGGGTAAGTCTATGTGCCCAGATGGGGTTTGTGGGTCAATTCCCGCCATAAATAACGCTTCGCTGGCGTAAATGTTGCCGATACCGACCACATTATGTGAATTCATAATAAATTGTTTAATAGCAATGTGTTTATTGCGTGATCGTTGGTAGAGGTGTTGTGTATGAAAAGTTTCACTGAGGGGTTCTGGACCTAGCTTACTCAGTAAGTGATGATTTAAGGGGTCTTGTGACCATAGGATTGCACCAAAACGACGTGGATCATTGAAGCATAGCCGTATATTGTTATTAAAAATAAAGTCGATATGATCATGTTTTTCAACAGATTTATCATGGTTTGTAATACTTAAATTGCCCGACATACCTAAATGAATAATGGCGCTTCCTGCTGTTGCAGTGTTGATGAGAATGTATTTAGCATGACGAGTAACACTTTTAACAGTGTGTCCTTCAAGGCAATGAATTTCATCAGGAACAGACCAACGTAATTTGGCTTGTCTTATGATGATTTTATCAATACGCTGCTGCTGAATAGAAGGGCTAATGCCTCTAAGGGTTGTTTCTACTTCGGGTAATTCTGGCATAACTAAAGGTCATTTTTTTGCTGATAATATATGGGTGCGGAATTATACAGGTGCTTATCTTTGGATGTATGGTTAATGATTGTTTTCTAGACAGGTGGTGCTGATAAAGCATTGTGAATAGCGTATGATTATTGGGAAATTAATTAAAATTAGCCATAAAATGGTCGCTCACCAAATGAATGATAATAATAAATGTTTGGGTTTTACCCTTATTGAGATGCTTGTCACCGTTGCTATAGCAGGTATTTTGTTAGCTATTTCCACGCCGTACTTTACTGAAATAATAACTAATAATAAAACACAAAGCTATTCAAGCGAACTTTCTATGGCATTGTTTCTTGCACAAAACGAGGCAATTAAAAGGGGCGTTCAAGTCACCGTTAAGCCAAATGCAACAGGAACAGGCTATAAATGGCAAGGAGGATGGACTATTTTCTCAGATAATAATGGCAATGGCACGCAAGATGGGACAGATGAATTGATTCAGTCTTATGCTGATGTAGATAGTGCTTATACGTTAAAGTCAAAAGATAGTGTATTCGCAAGTTATGTAGGGTTTTCAGCAACAGGTTCTCCTCTTGGTATTGTGAGTGGTGTGCAAGCAGTATCTGATGGTTATCTTGTGTTATGTCGTCCTGATAGTGACAATAATTTGTCACGTATACTTAGTCTTACTTTTGCAGGCAATATTCGTGTTAGTAAAGGCAGTGTTTTATCAGGAGTATCGTTATGCCAGTAAGATTCTTCTTCCCCATGCAGCCTATTTTGTTGATGAAACAGAAGGGTATGGGAATGGTTGAAGTATTAGTTTCGGTTTTAGTTATGTCAGTTGGGTTAATGGGGCTTGCAGGTTTGCAAATATCCAGTGTTAATAATGCGACTGTTTCTTATACTAATACACAAGCTATTTTTGCCTTACAGGATATGGTTGGGTTATTGCTTTCTAGTTCGCCTGCAGCAAAAGCGGGTGATTTTAATATTGCGACGAATCCTGATGGTTCTTTAAAAGCATTAAGTGATTTGACAGCACCAACACCCAGTTCTTCTCAATCTGTAAAAGCTAGATATTATTGGTTGCAAAATTTGAGTGATGTATTGCCTAATGCAAAGGCATCATTGAACTGTGATGCTGTGGGTGCTTGTATTATCAGAGTGCAATTTAATGATGTTGATAAAAATACAAATACGGCAACACATGAACAAGTAGTAATGGTTAAGATATGAAGACTAACAGCTGCAAGAAAAATAAAAACCAACTATTTCAACAGGGCTATACTTTAATTGAGTTAATGATTGCTTCTGCGTTGGGTATTTTTATTATGGCAGGGACAATTATATTTTATGCGTCAAACAAAAATTCGATGAACTTGCAAAATGGCATATCCGAAGTGCAAAAAAATGGACGATTTTTAATTGATAGACTATCGACTAAAATTCAAAATGCAGGCTATTCTGGTTTTTATGCGGCATTGAGTTCAGGGTTGGAAAATACCTTAGGCTCACCAACAGATAGTCGTTGGAATTTGGCTTTTCCCGTTTATGGTTTTGATAATGTGACAACAACACAGGCAGGTATTTCTACTATTATTGCGAATACCGATGTGTTGTTGTTGAAATCAATGACCAATATTGTTGGCTTAGTAAGTACATCATCTGCAGGTGCTATGTCAGTTAATGGCAATAGTGGTTTTTCTGTAGGTGATATTGTGATTGCAACAGATCAAGATAGAGCATCTATTTTTCAAGCCATGTTAGTCGATACAACAATCGTAGGTCAAAGTGATCTAACGATTTCTGTTGGTACCGCTCCACTACCTGGTAATACGACAACATTGGGTAATATTTTTGGTACAGGTGCTCAAGCAGGGAAGTTAGAATCTCTCATTTATTTTTTATCGACAGGAAGTAGTGGTCGTGCTGCACTTTTTGAAGGTCGATTGCTTCGGTCAGGGGCTGCTGCACCTGTTTTTAGTGCGAAGGAGCTAGTTTCTGGTGTAGAG
>DRMA01000080.1 GCA_011375245.1 Thiothrix sp.
ATTGATTGCTGTCTATCGCATGACGCTGATAGTCATCGTTAGTAAAAGCATCGGTAAATGCAACTGCTGTTGGGTATGACGTATAACGTGGGCCTGATTGGTCGTAACGTTTTATTTTTTCAAGATCAAAAGTTATATTCATAGGGGATAAATGCATCAATATATGGGAAGAGAAAAACTATGAAAAACTATTATGATGCATATTTACAATGAATCACTAAATCCAATGATTTATTTAGTTTAAGCATCATTATCAATAGGATATATTTTACTTTTATCGCCTGACAATTTAATCATTTTTACTAAAAAATACCCCATGAAGGCAAAGATAAAAGCAATAGTAAAGATAGACCACAACCCAATTTCACTAAAAATTATTTCTTTCATTTTTATACCCTTTAAATTATTAATTATTTATCTTTTCAGTGCCTTCATTATCGTCAATACGCCAAATAAAGAGCATTGATTTAGATCAATAGCTAATAAACTTATAAGTAATTTATCAATAAATTTGATGTGTGTCATATATCCTGCGTTTGTATTGCTTATATACTGTGCTTTATTAAGGGTAAATACAGGTTTATAATGCTGCCTTAAACATAGATGTTTTACTAACCATTAATCTAAGGAAGAACTTATGCGTTATACCAGACTACTTTACTTACTGTTATTTACCTTTTTTGCATCACTTTCTCTAAATGTTGCTGTGGCAAATGATATTTATAAAGTAACTCATATTGGACAAGGCAATAGTTTAAAATTACATGCCTATCCTGCTACACACAGTCGTGTCGTTGTTGCTATCCCACATAATGCCTCTTGGGTCATCAAGCGTGAAAAACATGCTCAGCGCAAAATAGGAGGTGTGTTATGGCATAAAGTAACGTGGCAAGCGCATCAAGGTTGGGTACAAGACAAGTACTTGAGTAAGGATATTGCTTCTACACGTAGGGCAAAAGAGCATCTTAATGCGCGTCAACAATGTTTGGCTGATAATACGATAATAGACAAAACATGTTGTGGTTATGCCAATAATAGAAATAAAGCGTTTGCGGTAAAGCATATTGATATGTACGCCGTTAAGGGGGTTGCAAAAGGTAAAACGATTCCTTTACGCAGTGAACCTGGTCAATGGAAAGGTAAGGTTTTAGTCGCTATTCCACATAGTGCTAAGTGGATTGTTGGTTTGGCGAAAGAACAGAGAATGCCCAATGGTGAGATATGGAAGCAAGTACGTTGGGGAGCTAAAACAGGTTGGATAAATAAGAAATATATCCATTTTGACGAAATATCAACAGCACAAGGTGAGAAAAGACGCTCACAATGTCGTTAATAATGCGATTAAGATTTTGACAATCAGCCTTATTGATAATTGGTTCTAGGTATATAATGCCTTTATTTTAATAAACTGATTGAGGCTGTGGTGTTTTTTTCACCATTACGGATGAGTCAAAGTGCATTGTTATGGGGATGTTTATTGATTGCTACCCTTAGTGGTATTACCAATAATAGCGCACTAGCAATACCTTCACCTGATCCACGATTGGGTATCAATGTTGGTGGCTTACATAAGCTGCCAACAGCGATGCCATTTACGGATTTATTTAAAATATCTCAGGGCTGGTTCACTTCCTGTGAATTTAATTGGCAAAAGAAGCAAGCCATTGATCCTGGTTGTACGGCACAAAATGCATTTAATACCCAAGAACAAGATAAACTAGATTTAGATCGTTATGGTTATGTTCGCTCATTGCCTGAGCAAGATGATAGTGAAACGTATACTAGTGTTATTAGTGGCTTTCATTTTGATGATGATTTTCCCTTAGGGCATTATGTATTGCTCTATTCTGGAATGGGCAAAATTGAGGTGTTGGGGGCATTGAATATTGTTAGTCAAAGAGCAGGGCGTATTGAGTTTGATTTATTATCAGTACGTATGGGGCTAAAAATAAAAATTAGTCAAACAAAATCAAAGAACTATATTCGTAAGATTCATTTAGTTGCTAAAGACAAGGAAAAAACCTTTGAGCGGCAGCCTTTTAACAGTGACTATCTTTCTAGAGTGAGACCTTTTGATGCCATTCGCTTTATGTCATGGACAAATCCACGTGCTACTAATCTTGTTGAATGGGATGAGCACCCTATGCCTGAATTTGTTCGTTACACAGGGGTAAATGGTGTACCAATAGAGGTAATGATTGATCTAGCAAATGCAGCGAATGCAGTGCCGTGGCTCAATATGCCTCATCGAGCAAGTGATGATTTTATCCGTGAATATGCGCGCTTGGTACGTCGTCGTTTAACGGGTAATAAAAAAATTATTATCGAATTTTCCAATGAAATGTGGAATGTGATTTTTCCTGCAACACTTTATGCTGTGGAACAAGCGACACAGCAGTGGCCGAATGCCTATCAGCACCATAGTGATTATGAGCGCCGTGTTAAACTGGCTAATAATTGGTACGGCAAGCGTACCGTTGAAATGTGCCGTATTTGGAAGCAGGTTTTTGGGAATAAAAAAGATCGAGTGACGTGCGTGATTGCCTCGCAATCTAATATAGCGTGGGTGGGGCAAGAAGCCCTTGATTGTCCCTTATGGAAAGAAGGACCTTGTGGTTCACAGGTTGATGCGTATGCGGTAGGGCCTTATTTTGGTGAGTATATTGCTAAATTAGTCCATCGAAAGCAGGTGACAGATTGGGCGCGTCGTCTTGATGGTATTAGTCAGTTATTTAAAGAAATAGAACAGGGTGGTGTGCTAGAAAATGGTCCTAAAGGAGGGGCGATACAGTATTTTATTGATGCACATATGGTGGTCAGTAATAAACTTGCTGATGAGTATGGTTTACCCTTATTTGCTTATGAAGCAGGTCAGCATCTGATACGTTACGATCCACCGCACAAAGTCACTGATTTGACGTTGCTGAATTTTTTTATGCGGGCGAATAAGAATTATAGAATGAAAAGTGCTTATCAGCGTTATTTAAAAGCATGGGAGCAACAAGGAGGGAAAACAATGATGCATTATTATGGTATTGGTAAACCATCACCTAATGATTTTTTTGGACTATTAGCGACTCCCAAACAAGAACATTCACCAAAGTATGATGCACTATTGGATTATATGGGAGTATTACCTTATAACGTGATTTATAAACACCACCCCCCCTTATCGTTAAAAGCATTGATAAAGCGCCGACAAAAAGCACAGCAAGAGGCATATAGAAAAGTAGAACCAAAATTACCTAAATCAGATGGGCATTCTTCATAATTGTCAAAGGTAGTTTATAATTTTATGAAAGATGCAATTAAATTCTTCGATGACTAACAAAGGGCTTGTTAAATGAGATTTTTATGTTTTCAACAGAGATGGGACTTACTTGCGTTGTTCTTTTTTATATCGGCATTAGTGCCGAGTCTTTCTTCTGCAGTTAGTAATGATGAGGTTGTTGTACAACATTCTAATGATCCCAACCAAAAAACACATGCTTATGCAGGCAAGTTGTTTTGGAATCAGCGTGATCATATCTGGCAGCGGAAAATTGTGGTTTATCGTAATTTTCCTGAACCTGCAAAAGATCATCCTGTTTGGATGTATGTTAAAAAATTGAAAATTCCTCAATATGCAGGTACAAAAGACTTATATTACAAGCGTTTTCACGCAACAGGCAATTGCACAGGAAAGACACCGCTTGCCACAGGCAAACCATGGACGATTAATTTTGATCATAATACGCTGGGTCGTTATAGTAAGACGGAGTTTAGGAAAAATTGGAATTGTCCTCAGTGGGGTATGGGGCTTAATCTATTAGCCATCGTTGGTGGTTCTCAGGCGCATTATGGTAAGGCGTTACGCATTCATTATCCAAAAGGTGTTGCAGGGTGTCCTAATCCTAAGCAATGTGTCAACTGGAAGCCTAAGTTAGATAATCAATTCACCAAACTGTATTATGGCTATCGCTTTAAATTCCCTCATGGTTTTCAATTTGTTAAAGGTGGAAAATTGCCCGGTATTGGTGGTGGTAACTCAAATACGAATGGTCAGATTCCTAATGGCAAGGATGGCTGGAGTGTACGGATGATGTGGGAAAAAGATGGCACATTGATCCAATATGTTTACCACCCTGACCAACCTAGTAAGTTTGGTGATATTATGCATTTTGATATGCAGCCATTGGCATTAGGTCAATGGCATACGGTACAGACGATGGTACAGCTTAATCAAGCAGGCAAAAAAGATGGGGCGATTTTAACATGGCTAGATGGGAAACTAGTCTTTAAACGTTACAAAATGCGCTTCAGAATAGGTAGTGACTTGAAAATTGATCGTTTGCTATTTGCCTCTTTTTATGGAGGAACAGGCGCGCAATGGGCACCACGACGTGATAGTTATGCCTTTATTGATGATGTTAGAATTTCACCTTATCCAGTGTTTTATAAAAAATAGTGGTATTCTTCATTTGTCAGTTAACAATTCAGCCTGTTAGGATTCGCCCTTCAATCTCACTAAACTCGCTACGCTCAAACAACGTTCGGTTTCAGTGCGATTCCTAGCAGGCTTCAAACTGTAAACTACTTTTTGGCATTTATGAAAGATGCCAAAATAGTACTATTTTTTTTGTTGTTGTTCAACAATGCTTGTACTAACTCGACCCAATAACTTGCCCCTAATGCTGCGATGTCATCATTAAAATCATAATGTGTGTTATGCAACATACACCTACCTTGCTCTTCATTTTTCCCTTTACCATTGCCAATCCAGATATAGGCTCCTGCACAAGCATTGAGTAAGAAAGAAAAATCCTCCGCCCCCATGCTCGGCGGCAGATCACGTTGTACTTTTCTCTTTCCTACCAAAGCCGTTGCGGCAGCTGCGCATTCTTGTGCATGTTTAGAGGTATTAATGGTGGCAGGATAGCCTGCAATAATGCGTAGTTCTCCCTTAGCTCCCATTGCTTCGCAGCTATGCTCAATCACTTGTTGAATACGTTGCTTTACTTTTTCACCAACATGAGAATCAAAGTAACGCAAAGTCCCTTTCATTACGACTTCATCGGGAATAATGTTTGATGCGTCACCTGCATGAATCACGGTGATGCTAATAACTGCTGATTCTAATGGCGATACATTACGTGACACTACTGACTGTAAGGCTGTTGTTATTTGTGCTGCGGTCAAAATAGGGTCGATGACTTGGTCAGGCATTGCTGCATGACCGCCCTTGCCAGTAATGCGAATTTTTAGTGTATCGACAGCGGCCATAACAGCATGATCATGCACAGCAAAAGTACCTGCTTCTAAACTTGGCCAGTTATGCATGCCATAAATTGCATTGCAGGGAAACAGCTCAAACAAGCCTTCTTCTACCATTACGCGCCCACCGCCATCCCTTTCTTCGGCAGGTTGGAAAATAAAATGTACGGTGCCTGCAAAATTATTATGTTGTTGCAGGTAAACAGCAGCGCCAAGCAACATGGCAGTGTGACCATCATGACCACACGCATGCATATGCCCATCATGCTGAGATTTATGAGAAAAGTTATTGCGTTCTTGTAAAGGTAGAGCATCAATATCAGCACGTAGCCCAATGGTATGGCCTTCTTGCGTTCCTTTTATAGTAGCAACAATGCCTGTGCCTGCTAAGCCACGATGATGTGTTATTTCATATGCCGTAAGAATACTGGCAATAAAATCACTGGTTTGTTCCTCTTTAAAGCTCAGCTCAGGATGTTGATGCAACCAGTGTCGCCATGAAACAATGGTTTTATGGTATTCGGAATTATTTTTTATCGCGGGCATGGGGAAATCCTGTAACTTAATTAAAGCACTGAAGTCACAGATATTATATTTGTATTTTAGTGAGTGTCTTAGGTTTAACATGTTAAGTTAAGGTCAGTTTTGCTATTTTGCATGCAATTATCTGGCTCTTTATTATATATTTTTTTATTGGGCAAAAGCTACAAAGACGACTATGCTTCATCAAGGACTTTGTTTTGCATCATTTCTTCATTCCATTCTAAATTAACAATTTAAACCAATACCTCTATGAATAATCCCTTGCTTACTATAGAAGACTTGCCACCATTCTCTATGCTAACAGCAGATCAACTTGAGCCTGCGTTAGATTATATGCTGCAACAAAATTGTGCCTTAAGTAAAAAACTACTCGCTGATACCAGTAGTTATACATGGAGAAACCTTATTGAGCCGCTAGAAGTTGCGGATAATAAGTTGCGTCGCCTATGGTCACCAATGGGGCATATGAATAGTGTGGTCAATACGCCTGAGTTGCGTGATGCCTACAATGCTTGTTTGCCTAAGCTAACTGAATATCATACTGAAATGGGGCAAAACAACGTGTTATTTGCTGCGATTCAACAGGTGAAAGATAAGCAGGATGAACTTCAACTGGATACCGCACAGCGCAAAAGCTTGGAAGATAGTCTTAAGGGCTTTCGTCGTTCGGGGGTTGATTTGCCTGCGGCGAAACGGCAGCGTTTTAGTGAAGTAAGCCAGCGTTTGTCTACTTTATCTTCGGCATTTTCGGATAATGTACTTGATGCAACGAATGCATGGACTAAACACATTGATGATGCTGCTGCCTTATCAGGCTTGCCTGATACTGCTTTAGAAATGGCACAAGGCGCAGCAAAACAACGTGGTCAAACGGGGTGGATGTTGACTTTGGAGTTTCCATCTTTTCATGCGGTAATGACGTATGCTGATGACCGTGCATTACGAGAGGAGGTGTATCGTGCCTTTACGACTCGTGCCTCAGATCAAGCAAGTAATAGTGATTTAGATAATAGTTTAGATAACAGTGCCAATATGGTAGAAATCTTGCAGTTGCGTCAAGAAAAAGCGCAGATGCTGGGTTTTGATAGCTTCGCTGATTTTTCATTGGATGTAAAAATGGCTGAATCGCCTGCGCAAGTGATTGAATTTTTGTCAGAATTGGCAGAAAAATCATTGCCCTTTGCACAAGAAGAGTATCAGCAACTAGAAAAATTTGCCCAGAAAACAGTTGGTATAACTGATTTGCAAGCATGGGACGTGGGTTATGTGAGTGAAAAACTAAAACAGCAACGTTACCGTATTAGTGATGAAGATTTAAAACCTTACTTTCCTGTCGATGCGGTGTTAGCGGGGTTATTTCAATTAGTCGAACGGCTTTATCCAATCAGTATTAAACAAAAAGAAGGTATAGATTGTTGGCATGATGATGTGCGTTTTTATGAGATTTACACAGCTAATGGTGAATTAAAAGCACGGTTTTATCTCGATTTATACGCACGGCAGCATAAGCGAGGTGGGGCATGGATGAATGATTTTTGTAGTCGTTTTCGCTATGCTGATGCAGAGGGCGAGCAATTACAAACACCTGTTGCCTATATGGTTTGTAATTCAGCAGCCCCTGTAGAAGGCAAGCCTGCTTTACTAACGCATAATGAAGTGATTACACTCTTTCATGAGTTTGGTCATGGTTTGCATCATATGTTGACTCAAGTTGATTATTTGGATGTTTCAGGGATTTCGGGTGTGGAATGGGATGCCGTCGAGTTACCCAGCCAGTTTATGGAAAATTGGTGTTGGCAGCGCGAAGCCTTAGATTTATTTGCTGCGCATTATGTAACAGGCGAAAAATTGCCAGATGCATTATTTGACAGAATGCAGGCAGCACGTCATTTTCAGTCAGCAATGGGCATGGTACGACAATTGGAGTTTTCTTTGTTTGATATGCGTTTGCATCAGCAGAATGATATTGCTGACGCAGGGCAAATCCAAGTGTTGTTAGATAGAATACGTGATGACGTTTCAGTGGTTAAAATGCCTGAGTTTAATCGTTTTCAACATGGATTTTCGCATATTTTTGCGGGGGGGTATGCTGCAGGTTATTATAGTTATAAGTGGGCGGAAGTGTTATCGTCAGATGCTTTTTCTCGTTTTGAGGAAGAGGGGCTGTTTAGTAGCGAGGTGGG
>DRMA01000081.1 GCA_011375245.1 Thiothrix sp.
ATCATAAGCACGTTGCAAGAAAGTAGAATAAATAGCGACTATTGGCTTTTGTCCTTCGCAAGCAAGCCCAGCAGCAAAGGTCACCGCATGTTGTTCAGCAATTGCGACATCATAATAACGTTCAGGAAAATGTTGTGAAAACTCAACTAAACCAGAACCTTCAAGCATTGCTGGCGTGATACCAATAACACGCTCATCCTGCTCAGCTATATCACAAAGCCATCGACCAAATACTTGAGTATAAGTAGGGGAAGAAATGTGAGTGCTTGAAATAATTCCTTGCTTAAGATCAAAAGGAGAGGGTCCGTGATAAGCCACAGGGTCTTGCTCAGCGGGCATATAACCATGCCCTTTTTGCGTAACAACATGTAAGATGCAGGGACCTTTATGATCTTTTATATTATCAAAAATACGAACCATTTCAACCACATCATGACCATCAATAGGTCCAAAATAATGAAATCCCATTTCTTCAAACAACGTACCTGGCATAATCATGCCCTTCATATGCTCTTCGCTTTTTTTGGTAAAATTCTGTACCGAAACAGGTAATAGTTTTTTGCTACTCTCACGTAGCTTAGAATAAAAATGCCCTGATAAAATACGGGTTAAATACTTCCGTAACCCACCCACATTCGGTGAAATGGACATATCATTATCATTCAACACCACAAGCATATTAGCGGCTAGGTCTCCTGCATGATTCATTGCCTCATAAACCATACCTGCTGTCATTGCCCCATCACCAATCACTGCAATAGATTTTTGTTCTCGTCCTTGAGCCGCTGCTGCTAATGCCATACCCAAAGCAGCGCTGACTGAGGTACTTGAATGACCTACACCAAAGGTATCAAACACACTTTCACTACGTTTTGGAAAACCAGAAATACCCTTTTTTTGTCGAATATTTTTCAGAGCTTCACGACGATTAGTAAGAATTTTGTGAATATAGGCCTGATGCCCAACATCCCAAATAATTTTATCAGTAGGGGTATTAAACACATAGTGCAAAGCAACTGTCAGCTCAACAGTACCAAGACTTGCTGACAAGTGCCCACCCGTTTGAGACACGGATTCAAGCAGATAATCACGTAATTCATCACAAACATTTGGAAGGTCTGTCAGTGTTAAGTCACGAAGTTCAAAAGGGGTATTAATGGCAGCGGACACGTGTTCTTATTATCTCCAAATCGAAAGAGCAATGCTTCATAAATGGGGCGATACTATAGGTCTATTTAAGACGCTTCACAATAAAATCTGCAATATGACGCAGATTATCTGCAGCCCCATCAAAATCTGCTAGATAATGAAGCGCTTCAGTATGTAAATCTACTACTTTTTGTCGAGCACATTGAAGACCTAAAATAGAAGGATAAGTGACTTTATTTGCTGCAATATCAGCACCTTGTGTTTTACCAAGTGTTTCCGTATCACTTTCAATATCCAAAATATCATCACGCACTTGAAAGGCTAAGCCAATACACTGAGCAAAACGATCAAGATTATGCTGTTGTATATCCGTTATGTCATCTGCACAAATACAAGCCATTTGAATGCAAGCACGAATAAGCGCACCTGTCTTGTGAATATGCATATATTCCAACTCAGGCTCAGTTAACTCTTTACCAGTAGAGGCAAGGTCAATAGCCTGCCCTCCCGCCATCCCTCTGGAACCTGATGCTAATGACAATAGGCCAATCAACTGCAATCGTTTTTCTGCGACAAGATGGTAAGCTGATGAACTCGCAAGCAGATAAGTTGCTAATGCTTGCAATGCATCCCCCGCTAAAATAGCTATCGCTTCATCATATTGCTTATGGCAGGTGGGTTTATTACGCCGCAAATCATCATCGTCCATCGCAGGCAAATCGTCATGTATTAATGAATAGACATGTATCAGCTCAATGGAGGCTGCAACAATATCAAGCTGTTGCACCGGAATACCCAGTGTCTCACCTGTCGCATAAACTAATAATGGACGCACACGTTTCCCTCCCTCTAAAACACTATAACGCATTGCTCCATGTAGTTGAGTTGGGTTAAGCGTAGCGCGTGGCAAAACATTATCCAATACAGACTCAATTCTCTGTTGATACCCCATTAACATATTATTTAACCCCATCATGATTGCTCAAAACCTATTTCTTGCTGTTTTGAAGTCAGTATTTTAATATCCTGCTCAGCTTGGCTTAACGCCTTTTGGCAGATTTGCGTTAAATGAATACCTTTTTCAAAGGCCTCTAAAGAAGCCTCCAAGGATAACGTATCGTTTTCCATGTGATTAACGAGTGTTTCTAGCTGCAACATTGCTTCTTCAAAACTAGGAGGGGTTTGTTTCTTACTACTCATAAGGTTAAATCTACATTTTAAGTTAAACAAAAAGCCAACTTGCTATCATTTTATGAATATCATAACATTAGTATTAACTAACTTATCAATAGATTCATCAACAGAGACTAATAACATGTTCGATTTTGGCTTTAAAATTCCCTTATTAATTGTCGTTTTACTGATTGCTTTTTCATGGTTTTCTTTCTTATCCGTTGTATTTGTAGGTTAAGTTTGTTGAGTATTAACACATAAGATACTCAACAGCTTTAACTCTACTTAAAAATATAAATCTAAATTTACTATGGCAATTTATGCTATTGGTGATATTCAGGGGTGTTATAGCTCACTGATGCGGCTATTAGATAAATTACAATTTACCCCCGAAAAAGACACACTTTGGATAGCAGGTGATCTTGTTAATCGTGGTGAGAACTCACTCGCAACGTTACGCTTACTGAAAAGTTTAACGGGGTCGATTATTGCCGTTCTGGGCAATCATGATATATCACTCGTTGCTATTCATCATGGGTTACTAAAAAGCAATACAACACTTGACCCTATCCTACAAGCACATGATCGTGAAGCACTAATAGAATGGTTATGTCAACTGCCTTTGCTACATATTGATAAAACCAAAAAAATTTGTATGGCTCATGCTGGCATTCCACCACAATGGACCATAGCACAAGCACACCATTACTCACTTGAAGTTCAGCAACAACTACAGGGCAAAAATAAAAAAGCATGGTTAGCCAACGTCTATGGTAATAAACCCAATAAATGGTCTAAAGCACAAAAGAATGAAAAGGATAGACACCGTTACATTCTCAATGCCTTTACTCGTATGCGTTTTTTAAGCACCACAGGAGCATTGAATTTTAAGCAAAAAACAGCACCCCATAAGCACAAACACAAAAATCTTATTCCTTGGTACAATTTCCCCAAGCGAAACAATAAGGATTATTGTATTCTATTTGGTCACTGGGCAAGTCTAGGGTATTATCAGGGCAATGATGTCATTGCGTTAGATACGGGATGTGTTTGGGGTGGACGGTTAACAGCAATACAACTTGACTCACCAGCAGCAAAAAAACCGCTTATTTCTATTTCATGTTAACTAGGTAGTAAAATGTCAAATAAAACAAATGTTATATTAATAACTTGGAGAGGGGAATATGGAAGTTAAAGTCAAAACTCTTAAAGACATGGGTGGTCTCGCAGGAGATGAGTTAGCACTTAATATAGAAGTTGCAAGCCCCCCCCCAATGATGAAGGTAGAAGAGTTAGAAGAAGCATTACAAACTAACCGCCAGTTATTAGATGGATACTATGATGGTTTACTGGATCATATGAGAAATGATTATATCAAGCAAGTTCCTCCATGGGACTTACCTTACCACAGCCTACTGAAAAACTCTGTCACAGCACGTCTTATGATTGATCAACTCATCCCTGCTATTAATGCAAGAGGTGGACGCGCTAAATTTACCCAACTTGAAACAAAATCAGCCGAAAAGCACATTGAAATACTAATGGGTAAAGCAGACAAAACAGTAAAGGAAGAAATGGGAGGAAAAATGATTCCCATGAGCACCGTGATTATACTGATATTTTTAGTAGCCTGCGCAGTAATTGGTTATTTATATCTCACCAATACTAACTTCTAGCTAAGCATTACTCACACTATTCGATCTCGCTCACATTTCGCTTGTTCAAAGCTCGTCAATAATGACGAGCCGTCCCCTTGCTCTATATTCTGCCTTAAACCCGCAAGATTTTGTTGAAATTCATCAAGCACTCGCAAAATAGCCGTTTTATTTTCCAAACAAATATCCCGCCACATCACAGGATCGCTTGATGCAATACGCGTAAAATCTTGAAAGCCCCCCGCTGCATAACGAAAAATGTCATCACTCACCTCTGAGTGAGCCAATGTAGAAACCAACTCATAGGCCAGAATATGCGGCAAATGGCTGGTCGCTGCTAAAATATAATCATGCTGCTGTACAGCCAGCGTCTCTACCACAGCTCCTGTTGCTTTCCACATCAAACGAACTATTTCCAATGCATCAGGATTTGTTGATGAGACAGGCGTTAAAATCACTTTCTTATTATTATAAAGATCAGCGACTGCTGCCCCCACACCACTTTTTTCTCTTCCTGCTATTGGATGTCCTAAGACAAAATGAGTAGGCATTTTGCCATCAAAAACAGTCTCAGCCGCTTGTTGCACACTTGCTTTAGCACTTCCACCATCGGTAATAATGGCATGTGGTTCAATATGATCCTTAATTTGCGCTAATACCGCCTGCATTGCTGATAAGGGTGTTGCCAGAAAAATAACATCCGCCCCTTTTACCGCTACGACAGGATCAGTAGTAAAACAATCAATAACCCCCAAATCTTTAGCCTGCTGCAAATGCGTTTGCCGTCGGCTACAACCGACAATCGTTTGGCAGTAATTTGCCTCCCGCAATGCCATTGCTAATGAACCGCCAATAAGCCCTACCCCAAAAATAACCAAGCGATTAATCATTTAAGCACCTTCTTTAACGCATCAATACACCGTGTATTTTGTTCTTGCGTACCAATAGTAATACGTAGATGACTTGGTAGTTTATAGTTAGCAACAGGACGAACAATAATGGCTTCCTGTAACAACCCCTCATAAACAGGCAATGCATTACGCCCCATATCCACACAAATAAAATTCCCCACTGATGGAATATATGACCAATGATACTTCTCACAAGCTCGCATCCATTGTTGTAAACCATCACGATTAATCTGTGCACTAATCAACACTTGTTCTTCATCTTCTAAGGCAGCACTTGCAGCCGCTAATGCCACTGAATTAACATTAAACGGTTGGCGAACACGGTTTAATAAACTAGCAATCTCAGGACTAGAAATGGCATAACCAACCCGCAATGCTGCCAAACCATATATTTTTGAAAATGTGCGAGTAACAATCAGATTGGGGTAATGCTCTACCCATTCCATGGTATTGGGATATTCTGCCTCATCAACATACTCAAAATACGCTTCATCCACCACCACAATAACCTTTTTAGGAACGCGCTCCATAAAACGCTCTAGCTCATCAGAGGTAAGCCATGTTCCTGTTGGATTATTAGGGTTGGCAATAAAAACAACCTGCGTTTGTGCATCAATCAATGCCAGCATAGCTTCTAAATCATGTCCATATGGCATCGCATGATCAACAGAATTAGCTAATGCTATCTTGGCTTCAGCCCCCACTGCTTGGGTAACAATAGGATAAACTGCAAAGGCATGTTCAGAGAACACGGCATTACGTCCAGTGGTTAAAAAACTGCGGGCAATAAGATCCAATACATCATTAGACCCATTCCCCAAGGTAATTTGCTTTATTGCAACGCCCAAAACATTAACTAGTCTTTGCTTAAGTAAAAAGCCATTGCCATCAGGATACAATGCCAACCCCTGAAGCGGATCTTGTAATAAGGCACGTAAAGCATGAGAACTTGCTCCCAAAGGGTTTTCATTAGAAGCAAGCTTCAGGATATTACTTACACCTAGTTCACGCTCCAATTCTTCAATAGGCTTACCAGGCACATAAGGCTGTAAGCCTTGCACACCAGTAACTGCTAAGGCATTAAAATCAATATCAATACTTTTATTCTTATCAAGATTTGTTGTTGTCATAAGGCTATTCCTAATAGCAGGAAGTGATAAAAAGAAAGAATTATACCCACATTCCGCTTAGCAGTTAAAATAGAGCAAAGAAAAAAGCTCTGTTAGCATAAAGTTCCCTTTATTAATCATCACCTGCTTATGTCTCTTGCCACTGTCTATAGCCGTACCAATGATGGCGTAAACGCTCCCCTTGTCAGTGTTGAAGTACATATTGGCAATGGTTTACCTGCACTCTCTATTGTTGGCTTACCTGAAACGGCGGTAAAAGAAAGCAAAGATAGGGTACGCGCCGCCATTATTAATTCACACTTTGAATTTCCCGCCAAGCGCATTACCGTCAATCTTGCACCTGCTGATACCCCTAAAGACGGAGGAAGACTTGATTTACCTATTGCCATTGGTATTCTTGCTGCAAGTGGACAAATTAACCTAAATCCACAAGCACTAAGTGATTATGAATTTATTGGCGAGCTATCATTAGGCGGACAGTTACGTACGGTTAAAGGTGTTTTACCTACTGCCTATGCTGCTAAACAAGCGAATAGAAAATTGGTTGTACCCGCAGAAAATGCGAGTGAAGCGGGTTTAATTGCTCAACTAGACGTACTTGCCCCCAGTCATTTAAAAACGATTATTGCCCACCTAACAGGTGCTGAAACCATAACCCCATCAGTAACATCAGTCAACCTACACAATACCAATTATTCTTTAGATATGCATGATGTAAAAGGACAACATCATGCTAAACGCGCCTTAGAAATTGCAGCAGCAGGAGGACACAATCTATTGATGGTTGGTCCACCTGGTACAGGGAAAACCATGTTGGCTAAACGCCTCGCCTCCATATTACCCCCCATGACTGAAGCAGAAGCCCTAGAATCAGCAACTATTGCTTCTATTAGTCAACAAGGCTTCGATATCAAGCAATGGGGACTACGACCTATTCGTGACCCTCATCACACTGCCTCAGGTGTTGCATTAGTGGGAGGAGGAAGAAAGGCAACACCAGGCGAGATATCACTCGCACACAATGGTGTACTGTTTTTAGATGAACTCACCGAGTTCGATAAAAAGGTACTTGATGTCTTACGTGAGCCGCTTGAAAACGGCTACATCAGCATTGCTAGAGCCGCACGGCGTGCGAGCTACCCTGCCGCTTTTCAATTAATTGCTGCAATGAACCCATGTCCACAAGGCTATGACTGTGACTTTAAAAGTAATTGCCATTGCACACCGCGCCAACAACAACGTTATCGCTCTCGCCTATCAGCTCCCTTTCTTGACCGTATCGACTTACAAATAGAAGTCCCCCGTATGCCACGCGAACAATTACAACGGGCTGCTGATGGTGATAGTAGTGAAAAAATAAGGCAAAAAATCATTGCCGCAAGAGAGCGACAACAAGCACGACAACAAAAGACCAACCGTTTTTTAGCCAATCGCGAAATTGATCAATATTGCCAGCTCAGTAAAACAGATAGTCAGCTCCTTGCACATGCTATGGATAAGTTTAGGTTTTCTGCACGTGCTTATCACCGTATATTGAAAGTAGCACGTACCATTGCAGACCTTGCTGATCATGAAACCTTACAAACACCCCATATCACTGAGGCGCTGAGTTATCGTACATTGCCTTTATTTGAAGCATTGCCACAAACATGATAGAAATATACTCACTCCACTCCCCAACATTTCTTACATACAAGGACACTTAAGATACTATGGTTCCCCTAACTTATTATCAAAAACTTGATGATCAGCAACAACTTATCTCCTGTTGCCAACAGCTAATAAGCCACTTTCAAAAAAATACGACTGCACTCGATAATGAAGTAATAACTGCCTTTGAACATCTTATCCATATACTCGATATTCATCAGACAGATGCCAAAGGTCTTGAAAATACAGAATTAACTGAAATTGGTATGCTAGGCATGCAATTACTCGATGCGGTACTTGCCGCAGCTAAAACAAGTGCTGAAACACAGTCACTATTCAATTATATAGCCCTAGCCTTTGGCTTTTGGATTGCACGTAACAAAGGCATACTGCAACAAATTGACCATCCTGTAAATGCTTTAGCCAATGCAGCAAATACCTTGCATGACAAAGTGAGCCTAGAAGCCTTATTTGAAGCAGCCGCTTTTATTATTTTGCAAACAGACGAAGCGATTAAAACAGCAACTGACCGTTTAAGTTTAGGCTCACCATGGCATGTGTTAAATATGAATTTTGGCATTATTGCCACTCGAACACATACGCCTGAGTTGATGGAGTCAGCCTATGAAACGTTAACGTATAACTATCCTGAAGAAGCTCCCACATTTTTCAGAAAAGCCATGTCAGAAATGGAACGATTAAACTACCCACAACACGTTAGAACAATTGTTAAACGCTATCAGGAGCAATATAGATTACATTAATCCTATTATTCTTTAGAGAGGCGAGTACTTATAACTATTTGTCGGTACTCGCCACTTGATTTTCCAACCATGTCTGAATGGGTAAAAAACGTTCCCGCATCATGACCCCTGTATCACCAGCAACTTTTTCTAAGGCATACCATTGCTGAATTTTTTGCAGTGCTTGTTCCTCATTTGATTGCTGTTCTTCTGATGCCATTAACATTTTCTCTGATAAACGTCCTACTTGGTATTGCATCCGCTCTTGTTGATAATCTTTAGGGGTTTCCAAACCCAATAAAATTTCAAGTTCCAGTAACAAAGCAAGTGATTGAGCTATATTCATTGGTGTATCTGTATTCGGATTTATACTTTTTTCAGCATATTTCATCCCTACAGCCAACAATTCTGTTAATTTTCGCTGACGAAGCGCCATTTCTCGTTGCTGGCTTATCCGTGCTTTTATCTCACTGAAGGCCTTTTCCATTTTTTGACGAGCGCCTTTTGGTAAATCACCCAATGGGTAAAACTGTTCTTCAATGGCGGCTAATTTATGCTGATTAGCGAGTAAATCTTCCCCCTGCTGCGCAGCAAGTGTTTCTGCTTCAGTGAGCAAAGACTGTTTTTGCTGTAAATGATTTTTCAATACATCATGAGCCGCTTCACGTTCATTACGCTGACGCTCATAGACAGCATCAATAGCCGCACGAAACTGTAGCCATAATTTCTGCTCTTCAGCACGCTTTGCAGTAACGGTTGGTTGCCACTGTGCCTGTAACACCTTACCTGTCTGAATAGCTTCTGCCAATGCTTGCTCAAGTGCATCGTTTTCCACATCCTTTAAATTTGCAACCAAGGTTTCAGCTTGAGTAACTAGATTTTGCCGTTGCAACCAATTTCGACGACGTTCTTTACTCAGATGTACTTCAATTCCATCCATCGCTTGATTAAAACGCTTATTAACCGTTTTCCAAGCGGCACGATTAATATTACCTGCTTTACGCCATTGTCCTTGCAATGTATTCACTGTTTTTGCAATTCCTCGCCAATCAACATTATCCCAGTTCGTCTCTTTAGTTAAGGTTTCTAATTGCTGACAAAGCTGATGACGTTGTTCAAGATTTTTATCACGCTGTATCGCCTCATCTTTAAAATACTGCTGGCAAGGCTCATACGCTGTTGAACACGCTTTATCGAATTCATTCCACAACCGTTGATGTTTACTTGGATCCATTTTACCAAGCTTCTTCCAGTCGTCTCTAAGCGCCTTTACTTTTCTTGCTCGTTCCAACGGTTCTATATCTGCTGTTGTAATTAAACGTGTTGCTTGCTCTGTAAGTTGCTCTCTGGCTTTATCGGTTCCCCAATGCCGCCAACTTTCAGCCTGACGAATAGCGGGAGTCATTGCACGTATACGACGACTAATCAATGCGGCTGCGCCTTTATTTAAATGACTTGCTTCCTTGAAAAGCTTATTTACTTGATAATATTTTTTTATTGCTCCTTTAAACTGGTTATTTTCAACTCCCAGTTCTACTTGATTAAGTAAGGTATTTATTTCTTTTTCAATATCTGCACACTGAACAATTTGCTGTTTAAAACGTTGTTTTACTTTATGCAAAGCTTCAGCATAATGCGTTTGATAATCACGCGTATCAAGTGTAAAAACCGCTGGAATCTTCGCCCAATGCTTTTCTACATCAATAAGCATACTTTTCTTTAACATGTGTTGTGTTGATAACAGACGATCTATTTTTGTACAAACTTGCCTCATCTTCTCTACAGCTTGAAAATCTTTTGCTAATGAAGCCAGCATTTGTTCTACAACAGTCACTTTATCGTCATATTGCAAATAATAACGCTGGCACTCATTATTTTGTAATTGCTCGTGTAATACTTCTTTTATGCCCTGCCATTTTGTTTTGAGTGTCTGTAACCCCATAGTGAATTCTTGTTGAGTAAAATCGTTAGGAGAATGCTGTAGCGCCTGAGAAAGGTCATCTAAACCTTGAAAAATCATCTCTACATTATCACGTAATGGCTGGCGTTTTTGTTCTTCTTTCTCATACTTAGCATAAGCTTTTTCAAGCGCCGCTGATGCTTGCTCAACACGCTGTCTTGCTTCCTCTGACACCCCACCTTGACCTTCAAGCTGTTGCCATTGCTGCTTTAATGTCGAAAAAAGTACATTGTCAGGTGAAGTTTCTGCATTATCAACAAGGTTTTCTAATCCTTTACAAACAGCTTCTATTTGCTGTAAAAAATCTTGCTTTTGCTGATACTCAGCACTCTTTTGCTTTAATAGATGACGAAATTTTTTATTTGTTTTTGCCAAACGTTTAAGTTTTTGTAATTGTTTATAATCCGTTAGTTTTGTCGCTGCTATAAACTGAATTTGTCGTGATTCATCAGTATCAGCAAGTTTAAACAACAAGGCTTGATCATCAATACACTCAAGTGCCTGAAGACGAATTACAGAAGAATAACGTGTATCACACACAATCTGTTGATGAATCTGTTGGTCATCAACTAAATAATAGACTGTTTCTAATTCAACAAGCTTAGGCTGCGTTAACGTTAGCTCAACAATTCTTTTTTTAACGCTTTGTGACAATTTTTCTGTTGCACTATTGCTATTAGTCGCTAATTCAGTGGCTAACTGTTTTAGTGTAGGAATATGTTGCAAATGCTGAATAGCACCTAGACGTACCTCAAGATCAGGATCAGAGGTTGCGAGATCAATTAACTCGGCACTAGAAGCATCAAGGCTTACTAATGCTTGTAAACGAACAGTGGGCTTCTTGTGTTGCCACTTAGGTTTAAATAGACCTTTGAACATGATTATTATGCTTCCCTTTTTCCATCACTAATAAAACGAAATGCGAATAGTTATGCAATAAGGAAAATAAAGCAATGGTTGATTGGTTTTTCGGTAAAATTTTATCTAATGGCGATGATCATTTTCAAAAACTTTACCTCTTTCATTTTCTGCATAAGTAAGATTACGTTGTGAGATGAAGGTGTAGAAGCCGTTGGCGTCGGTGGTGGTGCTCAGCAGCAGGGTGTCGCTCAGGTTGTAGAGGCGCACGACGATGCCGCTTGCCCCGACCTCGCCGGTGTCAAGGATGCCGTTGTTGTTGTCGTCGTACCACACCTGGTTGCCCAGGGAGAGCTTGTAGAAGCCAAAGTCGAGGGTCAGGTTCGAGTTGGCGTCGGTGTCGCCGTCGTTGGTTGGCTCGGCGCCGACGGTGAGCGAGACTGCGGTGCTGGCGACAAAGCCGCCGCTGCCCGGCGTGCCGTAGGGCAGGCCGTGGTCGCGGTTGTTGAGGTCGCTGTTGCCCCCTACTGCGCCGCTGCTGTTGGCATAGCCTTCCAGCACGCCGCCCGGCGCAAAGTTGGTGCTCGTCACCACCACCAGGTAGGTCTCGGTTGGGTAGCGGCTGGGGAGGAGGTGGGTGAAGGTGTAGAAGCCGCCTGCGGTTGTGGTGGTGGTCGAGATGCGCCTGTCCACGCCTGGGGTAAA
>DRMA01000082.1 GCA_011375245.1 Thiothrix sp.
ACTCGCGTCTTCAGGATGCGGAGATTATGTAAGACATGCTCATACAGGTGCAACGATCAATGATGCTCTCAATTCTCAATCGATAGAAAGCACTTAGCGATTTATCTTTTGGAAGCTCGCCGCCTTTAGGGGCGAGTAGTTCACTAAATAAGATTAATGAGTAATGCGCATATGCAATCACCCAAAAAATGGATATTGTGCGGCATTACGATCTTCAGCCAAGGTTTGGGGAAGTTAGGATACATCGGACGATAGTCAACATTCGCACCTTTCAGGTGTTGTAAAATGGGGATAATTTCTCTGTACAATCCACGAATATTAGCAAGACTTAGTTTTCTGACCGCATCGAATAACTCTGCTGACATTATAAAACAATGACGGGAGTTGGTTACCGATAAAAAATGATTAATTATTCGTTATTTTTTTTATGAGTTCCTGTATATTCTGCTCTATTTATATAAAAAAATGGCTCAAAACAATAACATCTTCGCTGCCAAAATATATAACAAGAGAGCAAATACTTTCTTTAACGAGCCTGTCGCCAAATAATGCGTTAGCCATGCACCAATAGGAGCAAATAAAACGCTCGTCATCACAATACCCAGCAAGGCAGGCAAATAGAGATAGCCCAGACTGTATTCAGGTCGGCTGGTTTGCTCCCAACCTGTCAATAAAAAACCAATACTGCCTGCAATCGCAATGGGCAAACCACAGGCTGCCGAGGTAGCAATCGCTTTTCTGATATGAATATTGCACCACACCAAAAACGGTACCGTAAGCGTTCCACCACCAATGCCCATAATCGCGGAAATAAAACCAATACCGCCACCTGTAGCCGTCATACCAAGGTTTTGTGGTAACTGCCGCTGAGGTTTTGGCTTTATATTAGTAGTCATTTGCAGTGCAACATATAACTCAAATAATCCAAATAAGAACGTTAAACTTTTGGTTGGTAAAAAATAAACAATGGTAGCCCCTAACCATGCGCCGAACATAATTCCAGGGGACAGCTTCCAGAATACTCGCCACATTATCCCGTTTTTTTGATGATGCGCCCAAATAGAGGAAAGCGAAGTAAACACAATACTGGCTAATGAAGTGCCAAGCGCTAAATGCATAATAATAGTGCTATCAAAACCTTGCTGGTGAAATATCCAAACAAGAGCAGGAACAATAATTAACCCGCCACCAATACCAAGCAAACCCGCTGCAATACCTGCAAAGGCACCAAGGAAGAGGTATAAGTAAAAATCATTAAAATCCATATACAATACGCTTACTCTATAGGACGAGTCGTCCTACTTAATCCACTTCTTACGCAATGCCTGATGTACACTTTCTTGCTTATTTTGTGATTCTCGTAAACGTAGTAAAGCTTGATTAACCGATTCGCGTAATTTACTGCCTTCAGGAAAAACAATACCATAACTTTGAGGGTGAAAAATAGCAGGTACAACTGCAAGCACTTGTTTACCTTCTTGTTGATTAATTTTATGAGCTAAATAATGTAAACGGGGGCCATCATGCACTAAGGCCTCGACATCACCTTTGCGTATAGCATCAATACCTTCGGCGATATCTTTTACAGGAGTGACAACAATGTCATTTTGTTCTAACCATTGGCGGGGAGCATCTGTAGCAATAGCTGCGACTTTTTTCCCTGGTAAATCGGCTTCTGAGCGAATCGAACCTGACACGGCTTGTGCGGTTAACGCACTGGTCACAACTGCGGTTAAGATACTCAATATAATTAAGCCAATCAAATGCCAACTTAAATCCAACACACGAGCAAAGCCACGACTATGAGGCGTTTCCCATGTGAGCAACATCGTTAATCCCCACCATAAGGCCTCTTTTAAACCACAGGCATAACCAGAAGGGAATATAGGGGGTTCTTTTGATAGACGATCAAGCCACAAACGTAAATTAGCACTGATAAATAACATCAAGAGCAATAATGAAAAATTACCTAAAGTAAAGAGTTTGTTTAACTCATGGAACATGATAGAAAAAGGATTTGAAGCCTGTTTATCAGGAGCAACCATAATCTGTAAACCCAACTCATACATCGAATCAGAAAAGTCAATGCGTGCTTGGCGTTCTGCGGTCACGGTAATAGCTGAAATACCAGCATCAACTTCTTCTTTTTCGGTGCCTGTAATTAAGTCTTGTGTATTATCGTAATAGACCCATTGTGTTTTTACGCCAAGCTGCTTAGCAATTGCTCGCCATAGATCAATACTGAAACCAATAGGCTCATGTTCCTCAGCCGCCTTGCTTGTATCATACATAACCCAAGGCTCAGAGGGCTTGATGCCTATTTTAAGTGTTTCTTCTGCGTGTGCCATCATGCTCATTAAGAGCATATAGCCCGCCAGCAATAAGAGTAAATAGTTTTTCATAGCATGATTATCCAGTCTAAAAATCGACCAAATCATAACGTTTTCGGATAAATGTACAAGACGTTTTTTAGCAACAAAATGTGTTGATCAATGCCGACGCACAAGATGCAATCGGCATTGCTAGAAAAGTAGTTGGTGATTTGGTGCTTGAGTTAATGCCAAGTTATAGAGTTTCTTTCTGATTTTTAGATGGATTATGTTTAATAACCTGCGCTTTTCCTGTTTTTTCGGTTTGCAAGGCATCAAGTCTCGAATCTCACGATTCAAGCCCGCTCCTTTAGGGGCGGGTAGTTGATTTAATATGTGCTTTGGTGGCGAAAGTATATGATAGTTAGATTATTATATCATTTGAGTCTAACCCGATTCATTTAATTTCAGATAAGAGCTCAGGATTAGTGACTAACTTACGCACACCGTGTGCATGATCTTCTTCAAATACATTCCCCTTGCACCATTTACCAAGGCTATTAATATCAACTTTGTCACACGTAGGATGTACACTCCATGTAACTTGCATGGGAGAACAAGTGTGCTCGGTATATTTAGGCCCTGTTGTTGACCCTGTGAAGACGACTGGCTCGCCTGTATTGGTGGGTAATGATTTTGCCTGATATAAACCATTGACTTTATTACCTTGGTACGTCAAATCATTGAAATTAGTGGCTGTCGGATCATTAACGACAGTAAAAACCTGAGTTTCTACACGTAAATCAGGATTAAGACAGCTTTTTGATGAACAAGACCCTAAGCCTTTCCCTGGTTTAACCGCGCAGGAAGAATGCACCCAATGTACTTCAATCGTGTCACCTGGTTTTATACCTTTACAGATTTCAGTTTGTGTCGGCATTAACTCTGCAGGTGTCAGTGATTTACTGATATTGCACTGATAACCACCGCCTTTACCACCATGTGCCCCATGACCTCCGCCTGCACCCGCATAAATGGAAAATGCTTTTGCTTTATGCTCAGCATTATTATGGAAATGAATATTACACAGATTCATCTCTTTATAGCTTGGCGTAGTAGAGAAAATACGTTTGTTAAGCCCTTCTTTATGGTCAATATCACGTGGCGCTTGTGGTCCAAAACCTTCACAAGCAGATTCAGAAGCAGCAGCATGATGCTCATCATGAGCATGAGGTGCTGCTGGTGCTTTAGGTGCTGTATGAGAAACAGGGGCAACAGGCGCAGCCTTATTGGTTTGATGCGTAACAGCAGGTTGAGAAGAAATAGGCATTGCAGGCGCTGTTGGTGCTTGGGCGGTAGGTTCAGCAGTGGCTTGTGCAACAGGCTTGGGTGTTTCCTGAGAAGGTGCAGATGTCGTACTTACCGATGCGTCTCCAAAAGGACCAGAAGGCGCTCCTGAAACAGCGTTTTCTGCGACGCAGTTTGTAGAAAATACTCCCATAGCAATCGCCATTGCTATCGTATTTTTTGTTGATGTCATTCAATATACCCTTGGATTAAATTTTCATAAGAATTGACTTTTAGATTTGTTTTTAAACAGGTTGTCTAAAAAATGACTAATAGTGCATAAAAAATATCAATTAATCAATCATTAAATCCTTTAATAGTGAAAAATTATGATTAATTCTTGATCTAAGTAGGATGGGGGTGAAAGAGGTGACAGATAAACTTGACAAAAAACATTTACTTAATCTTTCAGGCACAATGGTGTGTAATACTTATTAATTTATTATTCTAATTAATCTTAAGTCATCGTCATTATGAAGTATCTTGTTATCAGCATGCTTATCGCTGTTATGGTTTTTGGAGTAACATCGCTTAAACCCAATACACAAGTATTGAGTCTTAGCCCAACGATTTTGTTTTTAAATAATGGTTAGGAAGTATTCAGTCATTAAGGTTGTATGACCGCAGAACAATTTCATGGCGATAAATAATGCAATAAAATCATGAGAGGAGGCTATTATTCATTATCTACAATATATACTTTAGAAATAAGGATTTCACTGATGGTAAAATACATAAAACACGGCTGTTTACTTTTACTCTTTGGCATATTTTTTTTACCATTGTATGTGTATGCGGCGGCTGAAACAACCCCTGCTTTATTGGTAATGGAAGGAAATAAAATCGTCACTGCCGCAGGTGTACGCATGCGTGCTGCAATTACCTTAGACGCAAAGGTATTAGATAAACTTGCCTTAGGCACAGTGGTTAAAGCAACAAAGCGCACTCGCGAGAAAGTACGCACAGGCTCAGTAACAGGCTATTGGTATTATGTAACTCACCAAGGTAAAAAGGGCAACATACAAGGCTGGGTATTTGGTTCATTACTTGGTGATTTTAGAACAGGCAAGGAAGAAGCCACCCATTGGGCATTAGTCCAACAACGTCGTGTAAAAAAGCGATCTGATTTTGCTGATTACGCACAACTATACCAGTACATTAGCACTATTTTACCTAGTATTAAAAATATAGATATTCAGGCGAATTTAGCCTTAGAACAATTACTCAGCTTACAAAAAGCCGCAGAAAAAATTTCCTATGATAAGGAGAAAATAAAACCTTACTCATTGTTTTTAGCCAAGCATAAAAAAGATCTTTTTTATGATGAAATATCAGGACGTTACCTTATTCCAAATGAGCGTTATCTTGCCTTGTCTGAACGCTATGCGCAATCGGCAGCAGGCGATAAACTTACATGGTTTGCCGCTAATGCCCCAACAGGAGGAGAATGTGAAGGGGAGCTAGAATGTGTATTTATGCGCATGACGATGCAAGAGGGCATGTATTTACACCGTTATACAGATGGAAACTATGCAAAAGAGGCATTAACCGCTGTATCTAAGATTTTAACGTATATGATTAATGCTTTGCGAAGCGCACCAAAGGAGTATGATTATTTACGTTTTAAAGAACTTAAAAAGGAGCAACAAACCCTGTTGAGGGTGATTAAGCAAGGCAAAACAGTAACAACATTACGTCAGAAAGTGATTGAACAATTACAAGTTCTGCCAACAGTGATGAAACCTTAAGAAATGAAATTTCAAGATGCATTGGTTTGCAACCAGAAAGTAATAGGACCGTCATTGGTTAAACTCACTTGCATATCTGCACCAAACTGCCCTGATTGTATACGCAATGATGAGGTTTTTGCGTGTTGGAGAAAAAAGTCAAATAAGACCTTACCCCGTTTAGGCTCAGCAGCAGGCGTGAAGCTAGGGCGCGTGCCTTTATTGGTATTCGCAGCTAAGGTAAATTGCGGCACAATCAGTAAGTCTCCTTGAATATCATTGAGTGAGCGATTCATTCTGCCAGTACCATCTTCAAAAATACGATACGTCATAACCCGTTCAAGTAGGCGGATGGCGCTCTTTTCATTATCGTTTTTTTCTACGCCAAGTAAGAGCAGAATACCCGTATTAATGTCACCAATGATTTCATGGTTAACAACCACAGAAGCATGGGTGACACGTTGAATCAGTCCTATCATGTTAATAATGCGGCCATATTTTGGGTTGCTTTGATGAGTTCATCAATGATTTTTTCTTCGCTACCCGCATGACCTGCCTCAGCAACAATGTGTAAGCTGGCATCAGGCCATTTTTGATGCAGTTTAAAGGCATTTTCTAAAGGGCAGATAAGATCATAACGTCCA